>NZ_JAWOVM010000039.1:0-42922 GCF_033339895.1 Vibrio sp. 1751 | reverse complement strand
GCGGCAAGAATCGCTAATCGGCGTTTAACGCCATATTTCGCTGTCATATAAACCTCTGTGTGTATTAGAAAAGTGCTTCCTGCAACAGAATGTATAGTTCACAAATAGCGGATAAGCGAATTTACTAAATGAGAATTCTTTCTATCTTCGCCTAACATTACACCGTTATTTGTAGCTAATACGCACTCCAATAGCACTTTAGTTCAGAGCGCCATCGCACCATTCATCACTACTGTTAATCTCAAATATTAAGATTGTCTACGCATATCACAGTGCCCATAAAGTACCTGATTGCTTTTATATAATTATTAATGATAATACGTTTTACTACCATTAATAATTAAGGTGCCCGCGTGCTTGACTCCAAGGTTTCAAATGGAAAAACTTACCAATGCCAACACAACGGCGTTCACCATAATGATGAGGAGCTATTACTAGATAAGCGCACTCACTCTGTGGTACTCAATTACTTGCCAAACAAGAAATCTGTTCAGTTAACAAGCATTCAATTTAAGCTGCTGCAAACTCTCACTCACCATCAAGATCAAGTACTTAGTAAGCATTTTCTTTACGAAACAGTACTAAAACGTGAATTTACTGAACATGATCGAGCACTCGATATGCACATGAGCAGAATGAGAAAGCGTCTAGTTCACGAAGGCGTTCCAACAGACAGAATTCAGACAGTCCACCGCCAGGGTTACATTTTCAAGCGCTCAGACAATCAACAGAAAAATTAACGCTAATTGGCCCAACTTTTGGTAATTGACCGCTTATTTTGCTTTAATTAATGCAAATTCGAATCACGTAAAATAACTCAATGAATTTGCGCTTAATTTTTACACTTTGCATTGCTACTTTGTTTGCCGGCTGTGCAACCTATGCTGGTCTTAACTATGACCAACTGTTTGGTCCACAGCTCGTGCGTGAACGCACAGTTGACGTGGAAACCCCTCAAGCAAACTTCTTCCAAAGCGAAGTTAAACCCATTATGGATAACCGCTGTGTCGTCTGCCACGCGTGCTACGATGCACCATGTCAACTTAAGCTCTCTTCTGTTGAGGGCATTGACCGTGGTGCGAGTAAAGCACTGGTATATGAAGGAACAAGACTCACAGCCGCAGCACCAACACGCTTATTCGAAGATGCAGAAACAACCCAAGAGTGGCGCGATGCGGGTTTTCATCCGGTTCTCAACGAACGTGATCAAAGCATGGCAGCCAACATTGATGCAGGCCTTATCGCACGTTTGCTACAACAAAAAGAGCGCCACCCATTGCCTGACCAAGTCCAGTTAGAAGGCTTTGACTTTTCGATAGACCGAGAGCAAACCTGTCCAACGATTGAAGAATACGAGCAATACGAAAAGGATAACCCGACCTGGGGAATGCCTTTTGGTATGCCAAACCTATCAAACAGTGAATACCACACACTCATGACTTGGTTGGAAAACGGCGCAATAATGAACGTTCACCGACCTGTTAGTGAGAAAGAGCAAGCGCAAATAGATAAGTACGAAGCATTACTTAACCACTCTGATTTGAAAAATCAGCTGATGGCTAGGTATATATATGAGCATTTGTTTTTATCTCATCTCTACTTTTCGGAACTCGATGAAGATCCCCGATTCTTCACGCTCGTCCGCTCTGCTACACCACCAGGACAGCCCGTCAAACGTATTTCAACGCGTCGCCCGTACGATGATCCAGGGGTTGAACGTGTGTTTTATCGAATTATTCCAGAGCAAGGGACCATAGTAGATAAAACTCACATGCCATTCGCGTTAAACAAGCAACGCATAGAGAACTGGAAAACTTGGTTTATTGATGCTGATTACATGGTTAGTCAGCTACCGAGTTATGAACCAGAAGTTGCTGCAAACCCGATGACATCATTCATCGACCTTCCAGTGAAGTCGCGCTTTAAGTTCATGCTAGATAATGCACAAAATACAATAATGGCATACATCAAAGGCCCAGTTTGTCGTGGCCAACTGGCATTGAATGTTATCAATGATCGCTTTTGGGTGTTTTTCCTTGATCCAGATAAAGCAGACATCCCAGAAGTAAATGAGTTTTACCGATCTCAGGCTGATAATCTAAAACTACCGGCAGAGCAAGAAAGTAACACGCTACCTGTTACCAACTGGGTCAAGTACGCGCGTCAACAAGCTCGCTACCTAGAGGCTAAATCTGAGTTCACTAATAACTGGTTTAAAGAAGGTGAAAACCTATCCACCGATGTAATTTGGGATGGTAATGGCACCAACCATAATGCGGCATTAACGATATTCCGCCATTTTGATAGTGCTTCTGTTGTTCAAGGGTTAGTTGGTGAGCAGCCTAAAACAGTGTGGATTCTTGACTACGCGCTACTAGAGCGTATCCACTATTTGCTTGTTGCTGGGTTTGACGTTTACGGTAACTTCGGCCATCAGCTCATGACACGAATGTTTATGGACTTCTTGCGTCTAGAAGGCGAAAGTAACTTTATCTCGTTGTTACCCGCCGATATGCGCCATGAACTTCAATCTAGCTGGTATAAAGATCAAAGCCCGCAGTTGAGTGACTTTTTACAACGAAATGTGAAGCCGTTTAACCAACCAACCAGCGTTCAGTATAAGAGTGACGATCCAAAAACGGAGTTGGTGGAGTTGTTGAGCGAACATGTTTCAGATGTGCTTCTGCCTCGCTACGAAATTCAAGACACGGCTCTTTCTGCGAGTAGTGAAAAGCAACTAAAACGTATTGACCACGTTCGTGGTGAAGGCCTAAAAACCGTTCCGCAAATCACTATGCTTATGGTGAGAAGTCAATCAGGGGAAGATGAACTGTTCACCTTACTTCACAACAATGCACACACAAACATCTCTAGCTTGTTTGATGAAGAAAGTAACCGTGACTTTGCTAACGATGATATGACCATTGTACGCGGCGTTGTGGGAAGCTACCCTGCGGCATTTTTCTCGATCAACGAAAACCAAGTAAAAGATTTTGTCGATCAATTTAGTGCCATCCAAAACGAGTCCGATTACGTTAAGTTATTGGATAATTTTGCGATTCGTAGAAGCTCAGAAAAATTCTGGTCATTTAGCGATCGTTTACACAATTGGTACCGTACAAAACAACCGATCGAATTTGGATTACTTGACTATAATCGTTTTGAGAATCGATGATGATTTAAGGGGGTTCTCATGGGTATCCGAGATAACATTGCCGCTCTTGAACAACAGATTTACGTTGCTTGTTCTGAGGGAGACTACGAAACGGTCAATATGCTTGAGCATCAACTCGAATACTTACGTGGCAAAGTGGAACATCCTTTTGATGATGACCCTTATGCCCTAGACACTCGATTCGAGTGGGAAGATGACATGACCGAATAGAAAAAACCTCCGGAAAGCCGGAGGTTTTTTTATTTTCAATGCTCGATGGATTACTTCGCCATTAACTCATCCAGAGCTTGAATTGATGCAGACACTTGAGAAACTAAATCATCTTTAGTCGCATTATAGGTATCTAGAGGTTGAGGCGCGGCTTCAATTGCTTGGCAAGCGTTCATTAGCGCAGTTAGTCCTAAACTTCCTGCACTGCCCTTTAATTTATGGGCAAGGTTCTTTACTTCTTTACTATCATTGTCCTCAGCAGACGCTTGCAGCTTGCTTAATACATCGGTGCTGGTGGCTCTAAACAGATTAATAATGTGCAACATCTTATCTCTGCCCAAGATTTTCATATCGGACTCAATCACGCTCGGATTAATGATAACCACATCGGGTTCCTTTGTTTTAGGTGCTTGAACGACCTTTAATTGTAGCTCTTGTTCTTGAGGCGAAATTTGATCAAACGGGGTACAGTCGGCATTTTGTGGCAACAACAACGGCTTTCCGTCTAGCGCATCCTGAATCAATGCCGCGAGTGCCTCTTTTGCCAATGGCTTAGGCAAGTATCCGTCAAAACCAGCGGCTAGATAGCGCTCAACTTCTTCCGCAAAAACGTGCGCAGACACTGCAATCATTGGCGTGACGGCAAGCGCTTTATTGGCCGGCTTATCACACTCAATCCGCTTTAAGCGTTGGATCAACTCAGTTCCATCACAATCAGGGAGGTTGATGTCGACCAAAGCGATATCAAAATCTTGTGTGCTGATCAGTTGCTCTGCTTGTGAGCCGTTTTCTGCCATCACGACTTGATGCCCCATGCTTTCTAGAAAACCTTCCGCGACCACTCGGTTGACTTCATTATCTTCTACCAGCAAGACCTTTGCTTTCACTTTGCAACGTGCGGTTGCCACGGTTCCTGTTTCAACAGGTTCGCTTTCCTCTAACGGAATAGAGAACCAGAATCGGCTACCATTTCCCTCTTCGGAATCGACTTCTAAAACACCGCCCATCGCTTCAATGATTCGCTTACTGATAGCAAGTCCAAGCCCCGTGCCTCCAGTTTGGCTCATCCCACCTTCAGCTTGCGTGAAGGCATCAAACAACGTTCTCTGGTATTTTTTGGCAATTCCTATTCCAGTGTCTGATACTTCAAATAGGACTTGCGACTCGTCCTCTGGGTTCAGGCTAACGTAGATATCAATTTCTCCTTCGTCAGTGAACTTAATCGCGTTACCAACAAGATTGTTCAGCACCTGACTGATTCTGGTGACATCCCCTTTCCAGTAGCGACTAACATCACTTTCAATATGGTAGGAGAACAGCAGCTTCTTCTCTTGTGCTCGACTGTTCATTAACTGGAAAGTGTCCTCCACCATTTGGTGTAAATCAAAGCCCATGTGACGAATTTCTAAATGCCCCGCTTCAATCTTGGAGTAATCCAGTACATCATTAAGGATCGCGAGCAACGTTTTACCACTACGATTAATGATTTCCGCATAACGCTTTTGAATTGGGTTGAGGCCTGAGTCAATCAACAAGCGTGCTGTCCCCAACACTCCGTTCATTGGCGTTCTTATCTCATGGCTCATCGTCGCCAAGAATGCCGATTTTGCTCGGCTCGCTTGCTCTGCTTGCTTGCGAGCTTTAGCGTGATTCAAAACCTCTTCATTCAAACGGCGGTTTGCTTGTTTTAACTGCGAAGTGCGCTGCTCAACGAGCTCTTCTAAATGCTCTTTATGCTCCTCAAGCTCTCGCTTGGCTTGAGCTTCACCCTCTGCTACCACTTTTAGTGCTTGCGCGGTATTACGAGCCGTGATGATGGCCTGCCCCATATGCGCCAACTCATCTTTGCCTTTCACTTCCAACTCAACCGCTAAGTTACCCTGCGCCACAGACAGCAACGCAGCGGAATATTCAGCTAACCGCTTCACAACAGAAAGGTACACCACACGCCATAAAATCAGCACCAATACAATCAAACCAACAATTGAAATAACGGTTAAAGACCACTGAGCGAATTTCAGTGTGCTGGTCAATTGGTCTACAGCGACGGTAGTGGTTTTGTTTGAATCATCAACCAATTTGTTGACCGTGCCATTAAGCTCTGAGAACAACTCTAATGTCTTTTGCATCAGTTGTTGTGACTGTTCGTTATTCTCGTATTGCTGCATCAGTATAGAAAATACGACCTGACGCTTACCAAGCTCTATGAGCAGTTGGCTCATTTGCTTAGAGCGCGTAGGATCTTCCACAGCGAGTACACGGCGTTGCATGATTTTGAGGTTGCTATCGAAATCACTTTGAACCTGTTGAATTCGCTCAATATTCGTTAATGTCCGAGCCTCTTCAATCTGATTCAACATTTTAAAGGCCAACAAGTGCAGTTCATGCAATCGCTCAGTCAGATCAAGATCGACCTCCACCAGTGCATCTAGCGCCTGATAAACTTGCGATTTTTTATTCGATTCTAATAAGTCATAAATATGCGTGACGTTAGCAACAGCAATGGTGCTTGTATTCTGAACTTGCGTACGAGTTAGTTGTTCTAGCTCTTCACTGAGCAGACGCATTTCTTCAACACGAGTATCTATCTCTTTTGCAAGCCACAGCTTTTTTTCAACCGAAACACCGAGTTCTGCCAAATTGTCGATAACGTTCTGGACGTTATTCTCTAAAGCTTCTAACAATTGAGAATCGAACGACTCACTCCCGAGCTCCTTGATGTGAGTGAGTAAAGACTCGAGCTGTTCGAACAGCACTCGCCCTGACTCCTTTCTTTCCTGCTCGTTTCTTGCGTTCGACAACATTTGTACAGACGAAATAATACGAGTACTCAACTCAGAGACTTGCCTCGCCTCAATCATGGCGGGAATCGCAGAATCCACGACATTTCTTTCGGTTTTGGCAACCAAAGAAAATCCAGACACACCAATAAGTGCCGATAACATGACCAGTATTGCCATCGCAATGAAAGACAACAAAAGTTTACGACCGATGCTTGCAGTTGCTAGCAGCATATTTTCATGACCTTAATGTTCGTGTTCAGCGACATATTACGTTATATTTTGCAGTGTTTACTTAATCTATGCCAACGAACTTCATTTCATGGTTAAAAATCAACACGCATTTCGCACATTTTTCAAACATTCTGCAGCCACTTTAACCCTCGTTGCTTCTTTGCCAGCGGTTGCCGCAGAGAAAATATGTGCAATATACCCTCACCTAAAGGATTCATACTGGTTGTCAGTAAACTATGGAATGGTGTCCGAAGCGAAAAGAGAAGGTGTCGAGCTACGAGTCCTTGAAGCGGGCGGCTACCCAAACAAAACCCGTCAAGAACAACAACTCGCACTGTGTAACCAATGGGGAGCAGATGCGGTTATCCTTGGGACCGTGGACCCACACGCTTACGAGCATTCACTTAAAAATTGGGTGGGGAATACTCCCGTTTTTGCTACTGTGAACCAACTCGACTTGGATGAAGAACAAAGTGAGTTGCTAAAAGGGACTGTCGGTGTTGACTGGCATTGGATGGGATACGAAGCGGGTCAATATTTGGCAGCTCGCCATCCAAAGGGGTCAGGAAAAACCAACATTGCCTTACTTTTGGGGCCGCGAACTCGTGGTGGTACGAAACCCGTTACTGCCGGATTTTATGAAGCGATACAAGGAAGTGATATCAACATTGTTGACTCATTTTGGGCAGACAACGACAAGGAGTTACAACGTAACCTAGTTCAACGTGTGATCGATATGGGAAATATAGATTACATTGTTGGCAGTGCAGTGGCGATTGAAGCGGCCATCAGTGAGCTGCGCAGTGCCGGCAAAGCTGAGGAGATCGGTTTAGTTTCTGTGTACTTAAGTCATGGTGTATATCGAGGCCTGTTACGTAACAAAGTGCTCTTCGCACCAACAGATAAAATGGTGCAGCAAGGTCGGCTTTCCGTGATGCAAGCAACGCATTACTTAAGAGGTAAAACGTATGACAAACATGCCTCACCAACCATCAAACCACTGACTCCGAAGACGCTTCATGACGACACGATCGAAGAATCGTTATCTCCGTCAGAATATAGGCCGACATTCCGTGTTAAGGCTGTTGATTGAAAGACCAAAAACGTGTTCTATTGAGTCACAACAATTTTAAAATCATACAAACGGAAACATCTTGATGCAAAAAACCATTCGTACCATGCCAACCCATAAACATGTGGCTTTGGTCGCTCACGACAACTGCAAACCTGAGCTACTTCGCTGGGTAAAAGAAAACAAAGAAAAGCTACAGAGTCACTTCCTTTACGCAACTGGCACGACAGGACACATGCTGAGTAAAGAAACTGGACTTGCGATCAAGAGCATGATCAGTGGTCCGATGGGCGGTGATCAACAACTAGGCGCTCTCATTTCAGAAGGCAAAATCGACGTTCTCGTTTTCTTTTGGGATCCACTGAATGCCGTACCTCACGACCCAGATGTTAAAGCGCTTCTTCGTATTGCTAGTGTTTGGAATATTCCTGTAGCAACGAACCGAGCCACCGCTAAGTTCCTGTTTAACTCCCCTCTTCTTGAGCAAGAAGTAGACATCGAAGTACCGGATTACGAAGCCTATCTTGCTGAGCGCATGTAAGCTTTGATGCCAACCGAATAAAGCAAGGGCGATACCAAGTATCGCCCTTGCTGTTTTTAACATTCTAAACGTTGCATTTAACGGGAAGTCACGATGGGATAGTCACCATTAACGAGCTCTTGAACGAATGCAGATCCCGCGCCAGTATGCGTGATCCAAACCTTCTCTTTCGCACGTGTAATCGCCACGTAAAATAGCCTGCGCTCTTCTGCGTAAGGGAATTTGTCTTTGGACTCCGTCAACGCACCATCAATGTGAATTTGCTTCTTCTTAGCGGGGAATTGCCCCTCATCCACAGAAAGAATAATCACAAAGTCAGCTTCGCGTCCTTTACTCGCATGGCAAGTCATAAAGCGAATATCGAGATTAGGGAAACGTCGCAACCAATCGTCGAACAAATCGGGCTTATGATAATGGTTACGTCCTAGCAATAAAACTGACTTGGTTTGCTTGGCTTGTTGATTCAAGTGATCCAAGATCTTTTCCACTTGATTGCTCGGCGCGGTATGTACGCTCTTCTGCTTGCGTTGTTTGTGGCTGTTTAGTGTTTTCGGCAACTGCGATGGGTTTTGCTGCACGAATGTATTCGCTACATCACCAATCTGATTGTTGAAACGATAAGTTGTATCTAAGTGATGAACGGTAGAGTGAGCAAAGCGTTCTTTAAAGCCAGTGATAAGATCGACATCCGCTCCTGCAAACTGATAGATCGCTTGCCAATCGTCGCCAACAGCAAATAACGTGGCACCTGCTTGTTTCTGAGTGGATTCACACAGTGCTTCAATCAATGCCAGACGATCTGGAGAGATATCTTGATACTCATCGACCATAATAAAGCGCCATGGCGAGACAAACTTCCCTTTATTCACATAATCTGTCGCACGACTGATCATGGTTGGGAAATCCACTTGGTTGCTTTCTTTAAGCATTTTCTGCCACGCTGTAAAACATGGCCAGCATAAGGCGAGTTCACTATTTAAACGCGTATAGTCTTGGTGGTTTACGAGCTTTTCTTGTACTTGCTTTTTGGTCAACCCTACCGCCGCTAAATGAGACAGCTGCGAATCTAGCCAAGCGATCAGTTTTGGATTTTCTGAATGGCTTCCTAACTCATCATCCCCTTTTAGGTACGCAATCGGCCATTTGTCTAAATGTTTTTGCCAACGTTTAAAGTTGGTGGGTGTCATCCAATGTTTTTTCAACCAGTCTACACACCATGCCGTTCGTTGATTTTCGTCCAACGCTAAAGGGCTAATTTCGACAGGTTGCTGTTCGACTTGTTTAAGAATATACAAGCCCAACTGATGGAATGTGTTGACGCGCACACCGTCTGCCGCCATGCCCACTTTATCTACTAAGCGTTCTTTCATTTCAGTCGCCGCATCACGACCGAACGCTAACATGAGAAGATCTTCTGCTTGAGCCTGATGGCTTTGCAACAAATAGGCAACTCGTGCGGTTAAAACGCTGGTTTTGCCCGAGCCGGCACCAGCAAGAACTAAGTTGTGGTCGTCGTTGAGTAATACCGCATATTGCTGGGATAAATTCAAAGGAGAGGATTCAATTTGATTAAACAGCACTTCCCAATTTGGACGTTCTGCTTCTAGCCAATCGCGATTACGTTCACCAAGCGCCTCAGAGGTATCAATGAGCCAAGGCTCTATTTGCGACATACGATTCGGCATTCGCATTTTGGCTTCTTCTAGGGTGGTTTTCATCTCGCTTAACTCTTGGTTAAGACTTTCAACCCAGGAGACCACTTGAGAATGCGATAAGTAAGCAGGCAAGTGCTTTAGTTTGTAAAGCTCTTCTTCCCACTTAGGTAGATACTCAGCCAGTTTTCGGCACTGAGTGTTGTGCCACTCTTGATATTGATGAACGGCCTCAAGCGCGAACTTTCGGCATTGTGGCCACGGTAAACCTTGGACTAGCCAGCTTTGTTGTTTGCCTTCGTGTTCATGAGCAAAAAACTGTAAAGAGCTCCATAATAACCCACGCTTTACGCTAACTTTGCCATTCCAGATCGTAAAAGGAATATGTTCTTCACTGCCTATCGAGCTTAATAAAACACTGTTCTCTTTTATTTCGATGTGATGGTACTCATTTTGAATAAAAAACTGTGCTTTGCTAGTGGCAGTAAGCTGCATGAAACGTGCGCCTTTTAGTTTAGAAGTTGTCGATTTATATCATTTTAAGGCGCTAAATTGTAGCAACGGCGAGCTCCTAAGTAAGCTTCTTCTTCTATTCTTTAATAAAATTCACATTACTGTCGATTTAATAACCTAAAGCTGAGGTTATTTGAAGCTGGCTTTACAATCCTCAATACATGACCTGGCAGCTTTAATATAAGTCAATGACATCCCTGCTGATTTTATCAGCAACCACGAATTTTTCTTAAAGTAAATCATAAACGCGCTATAGTGGGTCTGGTAGTATTCCCCCTGTTCTTCATCGGAAACATAAGGCGCACTGTGCAAGCAACTTCTAAATTTCGGCTATATTGGGCAAACAAGACGATAAATTACAGCGTTCTTATCCTCATTACCTTACTGGGTGTGGTTATCCCAACTTGGTACTTCGAGCAAAACACGCTGATAACGCCATTAATATTAGGCGTTATTGCTGCTGCTTTGGCTGAAAGTGATGACAGTTTCACTGGACGCATCAAGGCTCTGATTCTCACCTTTCTCTGTTTTGCGCTTGCTGCTTTTTCAATTGAAATCTTGTTCGATACCCCTTGGGCTTTTGCGTTGGGATTATTTATCTCAACCTTCGGCTTCATCATTCTTGGGGCGATAGGTCCTAAGTACGCGAGTATTGCTTTTGGTTCGTTGCTGATCGCTATTTATACTATGCTTGGCGCACATGAAAGCACCAACATTTGGTTTCAGCCACTACTGCTTTTAACTGGTGCCGCCTGGTATTACTTCATGTCCATGATTTGGCAGATATTTTGGCCTCTTCAACCGGTGCAACAAAGCTTAGCCAATGTGTTCTTCCAAATGGCGAATTATCTTGATGCGAAAGCCAAGCTTTTTCACCCTGTGACCAACTTGACGCCACAACCGCTACGGATTGAAGCTGCAAAATGCAATGCTGCCACGGTTACGGCACTAAACGCTTGTAAAACCACATTACTTAACCGATCGAAACGGGGTCACATTGATGGGCCTAGTGACCGATTTTTAAATATTTATTTCATCGCTCAAGACATTCACGAACGCGTCAGTTCTAGCCATTATCGCTATCAGGATTTAGCGACCGAATTTGAACGTTCTGATGTGCTGTTTCGTTTTAAATATCTTTTGGAGTCTCAAGCCCAAGCGTGTCGTGATATTGCACTAGCCATTCAGCTAGGAAATGAATACTCCCATACCGATCAATCTATTCTGGCATTAGCTGAAGTACAGAACTCTCTTGCTTATCTAGAAGAACAAAAGCAAGGGCACTGGAAACGTCTGCTGATGCAGTTAACATATTTATTCAACAACTTAGCGACGGTAGAAAAACAACTTAATAACATTAACAACCCAGATGTCGAAGGCCTAGAAGAAGATACCCTCGCCGATACCAACCCACACACGCTAAAAGCGATGTGGCAGCGTATATCAGCAAATTTACACAAAGATTCGATGCTGTTTCGGCATGCATTACGTATGTCAATTGCCTTAACGATTGGCTATGGAATCATTCAAATATTCAATATCGACCGAGGTTACTGGATACTCTTAACCACTTTATTCGTATGCCAACCAAACTACAGTGCCACTCGCCAAAAATTGACGGCGCGAGTAATAGGTACATTAGCTGGTTTGTTGATTGGTGTACCATTGCTGACTTTTTTCCCTTCTCAAGAAAGCCAGTTAGTATTTATCGTTATCTCTGGTGTGATGTTTTTCGCCTTCCGGATGAACAACTATGGGTACGCGACTGGTTTTATTACACTGCTCGTCCTCTTCTTATTTAATCAACTAGGTGAAGGTTACGCAGTTGTCCTTCCTCGACTAGCAGATACCCTCATCGGGTGTGTACTTGCAGTAGGAGCTGTATTAGTTATTTTGCCCGACTGGCAGTCGAGAAGGCTTCACAAAGTTATGTCGGATGCGATAGAGGCAAACAAGCAGTATCTCGATCAGATCATTGGTCAGTATAGAATCGGCAAGAAAGACAATTTGAGTTACCGTATCGCTCGCCGCCAGGCCCACAATAATGATGCCTCACTCTCTTCTGCGATTAGTACGATGCTGGCGGAGCCTGGCAAATATCGCGCAGCTGTTGATGAAAGTTTTCGCTTCCTAACGTTAAATCACGCAATGTTGAACTATATTTCTGCATTAGGCGCGCACAGAACTCGCATCGAAGATGAGTCAATTCATAAACTCGTTTTAGATGCTCACCGTTGTATTCATCAACATCTGGATGTACTTCATAAACAGCTTCACCAGCATTGTGAGGAGTGTGACCTATCTAATATTGATGATGCTGGACTCGAGCAACGCTTAAATGAATGGCGCGATGAAGACGACAGCTCTGCCCGCATGGTATTGCAACAACTCCATCTTATCTATCGCATGCTCCCAGAGCTTCATTCACTTGCTAGCAAGTTTGCCGTCAGAGTAAGTTAGTAACATTCAAACCATATGTAAGAGGGAAGCGCTATATCGCTTCCCTTTTTATTTTTACGTTTCCACCTACCCCAAAGTGGGTAATTATGTACCTTCTTAGGAAAAATCTGACGTATCACTTAACACACCTTGACAATATTCGGACAAAAAGCAATCGATCAAATTCTAATCTATTTTGGTTGAATAAATATGTTGTATCCAAAGGATGAAGAATTTCGGGCAACGACGGATAAACCGAATCACGACGAAGGTATTGAGATGAACGCACAACAATTTAATGAACTTAAACAAAAGCTCAGTGATTTAACGGCAAGTCAGTTAAAGTCATTACAAGGTGAGATCAGCGTGAAACTAAATAAAGCGCAAAAACCGGTTCTATCTGGTGAAGAAAGAGAAATGCTTGCCAAACTGTTTGCCTAATCAAGTCATTGATATAAAACACTTGAACGTTTTATAAACTCCACCTATGCTCTCACTATCATAATGTTGGGAGTAGTGATATGCCTGTATCGGGAATTCAATCTGGATACCACATCGTTCAGATGTCACAACAAATGGCCGAGAAAGCTGCACATGGCATTAGCAATAATGTAAGTAAGGTAAAAGAAGAGCTTTCTGATCACAACATCGATTTAGCTGCGGTTGCGGATGTCGCAATAACAGCCTCAACACCTAGCCTTCCCTCTCAAAAAGTTGAATTTCTCATCAACCTAGCTCAAGCCGCTGGTTATAACCGAGTTGGCGCGTCTGTCATAGAGAAAAACAATGAAATCATTGGCAGCTTGCTAGACATCCACGTTTAGGCGATTTAACGTCAAATTATCGCTATTTTAATTTCCAACTATCACTATAACGTTGTAACAAGATAACCCCTTTGCTTCGTTCTTGCTTTCTATTTCGATTCAAATATCTCCTGTTTAAAATCAAGCTTTCCCGAAAAAAATGGGCGGCTTATCAGAGCCGCCCATTCTTATGTTGTATACAGGTTTATCCGTTATCAATAACACCGTTGTTCAGCAATGACTCTACAATCTCGTTGGAGCTGAGACCGTTGAAGTCGATTGAAGTACCTAAGTTTTCCACGACAATAGTCTGTTGAACATTTGCATCCGTCGTAATGTTCAGAGAAACACTTTCCGTCGATGCATCGTAGTCTGCCGAAATGTGACCAAGCAGATCATCCATGTCGATCATTGAGTTATTGAGATCAGAGATAACTTCACGTAAATCGATACTGTCTTCGTTAACAGTGAAGTCAGTAATGGTATCCACTGCCCCTTCATCAACGGAATCTACCGTCCACTTGAAGATATCGCTGCCGTCTCCACCCGTTAAGATATCTGAGCCTAAGCCACCGATAAGCACGTCATCACCATCACCACCCAGAATAACGTCGTCACCGTCTCCACCAATCAAGTTGGTACCTGTGTCTCCGCCGACTAAATAGCTGTCGTCCACTGCGGTTGACTGGTCAATATCGTCGCTATCACTACTCACATCCAAACTAATTTGGACAGGTGAAGACTGCGCTTCATCGCCATTAGATTCCGTTGATATCGCCGTAAGCGAAATATCGTAAGAACCGACATCAATACCACTGTTAGTATCTGTTGCGACAATTTCTAGCGTATCAATTTCATCGCTTGGTACTGTCCAAGTGGTACCATCGAAGCTAATGCCTGATGGAGAAACGCCACTTGTTACCTCAGCACTAGCTGGTACGCCCGTTAGCTCCAAAGACAGCACCTCGTCAACATCAGTAAGCGCCGCCATGATTCCGACAATCGCTAAACCTTGACTGCTCGCGGTTTGGCTAGCCGCAATTTGACGAATGTAATTAAACTGAGGATTGATACTCAATGTAGGTGCATCAGCTACAGGTGTCACATTGATAGTGAAGTCTTGATTCGCCTCCAATGCGGTACCCGATGCATTTTCGAAGTACACGCCGTTGTCTTCGACTTTCACCGATAAAGTGATTGAAGCTGCGTTGACATCTCCTGCATCCACAAATACACCCTCAGAAGCGTCTGTTGCTCCAAGAACGGAGTTAATATTATCTGGTGTGCCCATTAGGGTTATTTCACCAGCCATCCCCGCCCCAACAGTCACACCACTACCTGCTGGCGGCTCGACACGAAGGTCGCCCTCGGTAACTGTAAGAGTCACGGTCATGCTTTCATTTGCTTGTGCGCCCGCAAAGTCGACGTCACTCACACTAATACCCGTTACTTTCTGGCCATCAGCTTCATTGATCGTATCCGTTACCGACGCTGCAGTGATTTCAGGTGCGTCATTGGTAGCTTCAACATTCAACACTGCTGTGCCCGCGATTGTAATTGGGTCTGGAGCGCCGTTAGTGGTTCCGTCATCTGTGATTTCATAAGTGAAATTAACGTCACCAAAGAAATCTGCTGCGGGTTCAAACGTCCACTCTGTCGCACTCACTTGAGTCAACGTGCCGGAAGTTGGGTCCACTAACGCAACATTATCGACGGTCAAGTTATCTGACTCAGGATCACTTGCGTTGCTCAGCAACTCAGTAGCCGTAATAGTTACCGAACCACCATCTTCTTCCGTACTACTCAACGTTACCTCTGATGTTACCGGTGCATCGTTCACCTCAGTGACTTCGAAGGTCGCCGTTCCTGACACCGTTTGAGGATCAGAAACACCGTTCGTTGTACCGTTGTCGGTAATGTCGTAGGTCAGATCGACCTTGCCGTTGTAGCCAGGCGCAGGAGTAAATGACCATGTACCTGTTACGTTGTCGAAATCCAATGTGCCGCTGCTTGGGTCAACCAACTGGACATTACTCACCATCAAGGTGTCGTTTTCAATGTCAGAAGCATTCGCTAACAAATCAGCTTGGGTAATTTCAACCGCCGTACTGTCTTCTGCGATATCAGAAAGTACCACTTCAGACGTCGTTGGAGCATCATTGACTTCCGTTACGTTGAACGATGCGCTGCCGTTAACCGATTTAGGATCGGATGCACCACTTGTCGTGCCATCATCTGTAATGGTGTACGTGATTTCAACTGGACCGTTGTAATCTGGTGCTGGGGTAAATTCCCACTCTCCCGTACCACTGTTGAAAGTAATGCTACCCGAATTCGGATCCGTTAACTGAACATTGCTGACCGTGAGGTTATCGTTCTCTACGTCTGTCGCATTCGCAATAAGATCCGCTTCAGAGATGGAGAACACACCACTATCTTCTTCAATATCCGGTAGCGTCACTGGCGTAGTTTCTGGGGTATCATTCACCGCTGTCACTTCAATATTGAAGCTGCTGCTGTTGGTATTTAGGGTGTCATCTACCCCACCAATTACGATACCTTCATTACCTTGGTCATCGACTGTCACGTCCACCTGAACGTCACCAAAGAAGTTCAGGTCTGGATTAAACTCAATCAGACCGTCTGCAATGGCATTGTTTAGATCGGCCACTGTACCTTTCAGTTCAACGGAGTCCGTACCATCACCGCTCACGGTTAGGTTGTAAGTAGCGATGAGCGTTGGATTAAGCTCCAAGATACCGCTGTCGACGTTCACATTGAGTACATATTCAGCATTCGGATCATCGAGTACGGCATCAATATCGGTAATGCTGAAACCATCAAGCAGCATTGGCGTATCTTCTGGTGTTTCCACATCCACGGTATTGACGAACTCTGGACGATCGTTCACTGCTTCAACATCAACAGTGACATCAAACTCCTCTGCGGAGCCCAAGCTTTGACTGCCATCGAGCCCAGTATCAACGGCTTGCACTTTGAAATGCAGCGAACCATCCCATGAGTTATCGTTGCGATCCCCAGAATTAAACACCACTTGATCCAAGTCTTGAGCATTGATTTCTAAGACAAAAATGCCGCCGCCTTGGTCAGTAAACACTGTCCCATCAGGTAATGAAACACTCGCCCCATCAGGGACATTGGAGACCTCAACTCTCAGCGTCTCTGGATCATTTTCCTGGTAGTTTGCACCATCTCCGATGGACTCTTTGTTATCAACCACTAACGCATTTACATTAATAACAATGTCTTCGCCCTCATTACCTGCAGCCGAAGTATCGGGATTCACATCAACATCATCACCAATAGGATTGACAATAAGCGTAAAGTTGTTGTTTCGTTCCGTTGGAACTTGTAGCAACTCCTCTTGAATGAAGACCGTAATACCTATCTCAGCCTCGCCACTAAAGTGTTTTGGCGGTTTAATTTGGATGTCACTCAGGTCAATGGACGTCTGAGTGAGATCTTTTAGTTGAATACTCCATTCGCCCCCACCGTTGTTCTTAACAACATAATCAGAGGAATTGGATTTAACGATAAAGTCATCAGGAAGCCCCGTTAACTTGAGTGAAACGAAACTCTCAGAACCGTCATTATCGTTCAGGCTGATCGAAACACCAGAGCCCGATTGATTCAGCGAAATTAAAGTATCTTCGTCACCAATCACCGTGATTGGCTGCGTCGGTTCGGCACCTGTAATGGTAATGTCATCAACGACTGGCGTAACTTCAAATGTGACATCGTCAGTGAAGGTTCTCACATCTATATTATCGCCAGAGTTATTCAAGATAGACTGATCAAACACAGCTTCATCAGTAATTTCTCCCTCGATATTAATCTTGACGGTATTTTGGCCACCACCTACGGGGTAATTTTCTTTTGGCTTAAACAGAACATTGTCAAGCGCACCAGCTAAAATCTCAGCTTCATTAAACTCAATACTGGTTCCTAAGCTGTTACCATTGGCATCAACAAACTCACCTAATGTTGTGTCATCAAGCTCTAACTTGATGTTCGTTAGTGTTTCTCGACCACCTTGAGTGTTGTTAAATTGATCGGCAAAATCAACACTCAAGTTAAGTTGGATTAAGCCATCTTCGTAACCAACACCATCCGCCGTGGGAACGTCGTTATTTAGATCAGTTACAGGTTGTTTGTTTGCATCCAAGCCGAAAGTACCAACGATATCTACTTTTACATTCGGTGTGACATCGCTATCCAACGGCTGATCCCCGGCTGAACTCGGAACGTCTGCAACCGGTAAAACCTGAACTGGAAACTGGACATTATTTTCTTTTTCATCACCGGACTCAGTGTCTTTAGTGACAAACCGAATTGGTAATTCGAAATCACCTGCGTAATCTTCTGCCAAGTGCATCGTCAAGCCATCAAGGCCAGTAATATTTCCACTCGCATCGATATGGGCTTGGAACACGTATTTACCATTGACAAAATCAACATCCGTCCCCGTGATCACCAAACCAGGAGGAATGCCAGGAGCTGTCGGGTCGACGATAATAGTTAAGACATCTTCCACACCATCTGCATTAATCGCATCGACTTTCGACGTCAACTGAGCACCAAGGTTAATAGAATTGTCTTCCAACGCTTGAATTTGGACATCATCAGCCACCTGAATCTCTGCCGCTACACTCATTTTCGGTGTGAGGACGGTTGGAAACTCTAGTGTCACATCCGTTTGACGCACGACCGTCGCATCTTTTTCGTTGCCCAAATCTTCGCCCAAATCATTCACTTCTGCGTAAATGGTTAAGCCAATTTGAGAGAGACCACCGTTATCGCCATCGTCACTGTCATCGTTTGGTGTTAAATCAAGTCCAGACGGCGCTTTAATTGAGAAGTTGTCTTCATTAGTTACTGTCCAACGACCTCCACCTTCATTTAGTGCACCGACGATAACCAATTGGTTGAGGATCTCAGGGTCCACATTGTGAAATTGAACAACAAGTTGAGTCACCACTTCATCTGAAGACGCATCAAACTCTTGGTATTTAATGATATGAGCGCCAGATTCGCCCCCCATAGAAGTGTTGATCGTAAAGTCAATGTTACCTTGATCATCTGACTTCACGATATCGGTAGCACCACCACCACTTTCAGTGACAAGCAGACGGGTTTGGTCATCTATTGCCCCCGTATTATCCTCTGGCTCAACGATTGGATTAACTTGGACATTCACCGTACCATTGATGGTTTTCTCAGCGATACCTTCACCGGGATTCGAAGCGTCAACATATTCATGGTCAATCTCTTTCACAGTGACGGTCGTGGTCAAGTCAAAGTCAGTACTTGAATCCTGCTCCAACTGGACTTGAACATAGCCACTTTGAGAGATTTTAGCGGAAAAATCTTGCTCTGATTCACCGGCTTGCGGTGAAAGCGTTAGTGTTCCAGAAACAAGCGCTTGTGCCACACCATCTACATAGACCGTGCTGCCTGGAGGAAATCCAGAGATGGTTACATCACTAAAGAATTCATCGGTATCAGGGCTTTGTACGAGCGTCGGTTTCCAATCGATGTCAAAGCGCGTATCTTCATCTCCCTCCGATCGAACAACGTAGTTATCTTGAGCATCAATAACGGGTTCGACCTTGATCCTTACCTCTCTTTCAATCACACGACTATGACCATCATTCTCGGTAACAATGATCGTCCCTGTAATCGCAATGTTTTCGGTTGAAGAGGCTTCTGGAATAATTTGAATACCGGAATTAAAATTCAGCCCAGTGATGTTTGCTTCGTAAATCGGTTGACCGTTACCATCATAGCCAACAAAGGTGAGGTCAACGCTTGAACCGTCTGAATCTACGACACGAACACCGTCGGGGATGTTGGACAGGATAACAGTAATGGCTTCTGAATCATCCTGTGGTCTATCGGCAACTTCACCAGATACAACCGAGAAGTTGAGGTTTACAACACCATTCTCTTCAATAGTCGTCTCTATTCCTGCCACATCTCCGTCTACGAATCGGTTCCAAACGTTCCCCGCGTCAATTAATACCGTGTCTGGTATGTCAGCAACACCTTTTACACCAACGATGACGGTCTTACTGCCCAGTGACAACACATCTTCTGTCGTACCGGTAGACAATGATGCTGTGTCTTTCACAATGCCTTCGACATTGAAAGTAAAGTCATCATTGCTGTGCAACGGAGGAAGAACTTCGACGTTCGCTAATTCAGACTCTGGCACTTCGTAATAAAGTACATTGCCGCCTGAATCGGTCACTTCTACTATCTGACTTGGGTTTGCTGAGTCCAGCCACACCAAAGTAACCCCATCAATTGAGAAGTTAGAAATGCGCACAAATAACGCTTCAGAACCATCTAAGTCCGCTGATGGTTTCATGGTGATCACTTCACTTAATTGGAGTGGGTCGTGATCAGTGACAGGGTCTACCGTATTTTGAGTTCGAGCATTATCCTCAAACACATTAATTCGGTTTACAGTAAAACTACCTTTATCCGCAACTGGGTTTACATCAATAATGATGGTTTCGGTTTCTGAGCGAGCGGTATCTTTCCCAAGCAGTGGATTGTTGTTTTCCGTCGTAATAGCGGTGACATCAATTCTGATTTCGCCCGAGAAGTTATCTATCGGATCAACTTGAACTTCATCAATTCGGCTTGCATCCACCAGATAAACACCACCGGATTTTGGTATCGCACTACCATCTGAATAGACTAACTCTGCGTTACCTTCTCCTTGTGTAAAGACAAGCTCGTACACAATGCCTTCAGGGTTACTAGTGTCTTGGGTTTCAGCCGTGATGTTAAGTGCGACATTGTTTCCATCTTCATCAACCGAATAGTTAAATTCGCTGCTTGCCGTCCACGTTGCAATATCTGCGACGGCAGCAACTTCAATGTCTAAACGACCATTAATCGTATGATCTGGCGTACCATTGTTAAGAATTTCCACGCGGATACGAGGATCGATACCAGAAGCATCGGTTGATGTATGACGATCTGGTACGAAGTACAAGTTATCTAACGAGACAAGCTCACCATTGAATGACTGCTCAACATTTGATGCGTCGAGAACAACCGTATTGCCCACAGATGTTAATTCAATGTAGTTGCCACTGCCGTCTCTGTAGTAGAACGTACCGTTGTGAGTATCAGCATCTCGAATAGTGATGTCACCTAAGCTCTCGTTACGGTCGATATCGTGTAAATTGATAACCAAGTCGACTTTCGCAGGGCTAACATCCAGCGTCGACAAGTTGTCCTGAGTATTTGCAGAGTCAACGCCCACAACGACACCATCACGCCCTTGGTCTTCGAACGCAGTAACGGTAGACGTGTCAATTTGCGCATTGCGGTCTCTTATCGAGATATCCACATCGGCATCTGCGATATCGCCATCACCATCGGTTGCAACAACGTTGATGGTGAAATCAATCGAGTCGGTTTCGGTATGGTCAAGGTCGTCATTCGGACGGAATGACACACTGCCATCGGTTCGAACAACCAAACGACCGATTTCAGTATCCACTCCGTCAAGAACCTTGTGAACAAATACGACTTGGTCGCTGCCGTTCAAATCGACAGAATCAGAATCAACACCATTTTGCTTAAAGTAAATGCCTGAATCATCAGCCGAGAATGAAGTCACTTGTGCGCCGTCAGCACCAAGGTCATCATCCCCCTCTACAGGGTCTCGGAATAAACGAACCGTGCGGCTGCCTTGCCCCTCAACACGCGAAATAGATGCATCGTGCAAGGTTGGAACATCATCGGTAATCGTCACTGGTAAGTTAATACCTGCCGTATCACCATCGACATCGGTCGCAAAGACTGGGAGATCAAGTATGAGTGTATCTTCGCCTTGAGTTGAGTGATCTAGCGCACCCTCAAGCGTAAACTTGTAAGAGCCGTCAGCGTTCAAAACTAGTGTGAACACTGAGTTACCATCAGGTGTTTGACCTTGATAAGTAAAGTTGTTGTTGCTTACCGCGGTTTGAACTAACGTCACCGCAAAACCACCTGAAGTTACTCCTGGTATCGGGTTAGAAGTAAGATCCAGCTGATAAGAGACAACGGTATCTGCCCCTTCCACCGTATCGAAATTGCCCGTTGCTTCTAGGCTGTCTTTGTTGGTTGCCTGAGAGCCGTTGGCAAGGTCATCCTCATCAACAGCCAAAGCATCTGCTGATTTAATTTCGGGAATGTCATCAACTACGGTAATTGGAAGATTCAGTGATGATGACGTGTCACCATCAAAGTCTGTTACTGTAATTGGAATATCAATGACAAGGTTGTTTTCACCTTGAACAGCGTCATGGTCGATTGGTCCCAACAGCTCAAATTGGTAGCTGTCATTATTCGCATCAAGAGACAGCGTGAAGATCTTAGTTGATGTGCCAGTAATAACCGCTTCGTAACTGGTTACTCCACCATTCGTGCTTACTAGATTCAACTCGATGCTGCTGCCGTTCGACGTTAAACCAGACACGACTGCATCGAGGTCTGAAACTTGGTAGCTGACAATCTTGTCTGCACCAGCAACGACCTCAAATCCGCCGTTCAATACCGTTGAATCACTACTTGTCGTGTCAGAGCCACCGGAAAGATCATCTTCATCAACGGTTTGTTGGCTAGAGTCTGTCACTTTCACAATAGCTGGGACATCGTCCACCACGGTGATCGGCAAGGTGATGTTATTGGACACATCGCCATCAAAATCAGTCGCGTTGACTGGGAAGTTAATGACCAACGAGTTTTCATCGTTACCCGCAGGATGATCAAGTGCACCCAACAGTTCAAATTCATAACTGTCTGCTGAACCATTTAGCGTCAGTTTAAAGACGGTGTCCGTCGTACCTTGTATATAAGCTCGGTACTCAATCACACCGTTTGAATTTGAAAACTCAACCAACTCAAGCGGTTGACCACCTGAGGTAAGGCCAGAAACAGGCGATGTTAAACTATCCAACTGGAAGCTAACGATAGAGTCGGCACCATCAGTAACGTCAAAGTTGCCACCAATGATATTGGATTCTGGCGTGTCGTCCGAACCTTGGCTTGGAATATCATCCTCATCCACAGACAAGGTACTACCAGAGCTAATAGCATCAATGGTTGGTTTGTCATCTACGATCGTAACTGGCAAGGTCGCAGTGATGGTATCGTTGTCGCCATCCGTGATCTTCACAGGTAGATTCAACAAAATCTCATCAGAGTTAACCGCGTGATCTAACTGACCAGATAACTCAAAGTCGTATTTACCATCTTGATGAAGTGTCAACGTGAAGACCGTCACTCCACCCGGTGTTTGTCCCACGTAAACAAGCGCGTCAGCAGTTGAAGCGCCAACGTCTTGAGAAAGTGTTACCTCTTCTCCACCCGATTTCAGATTCGGGATAGAATTTGAGCTTAGATCCAATTCGAAAGCATCAATACCATCTGCGCTAGTGACTTCGAACTCACCTGATACCGTTAATGGCTCTTTCGTTCCATCAGAACCAAGAGGTAAGTCATCTTCGTCGACACGTAGACTTTCAATATTGGTAACAACTGGAACATCGTCCACAACGGTAATTGGCAATGTGAAGGCTGGTGAAGTATCACCATCATTATCTGTCGCCGTCACAGGGAGGTTAATAACAATCTCGTTTTGCTGATTACCATCGGGATGATCAAGCGGCTTCTGTAAATCGAACTCGTAGGTGTTGTTCGTTGCATCCAACGTCAGTTCGAACACAACTTCAGCAAGATTGCCAGCGACACCTTGGTATACGTTCACGCCGTTTGCGCTAGAAGACAGAACTAAGGTGATAGCTTCACCATCTGAAGTCAGTGACGCAACAGGCGTGGTCAGGTCACTCAGCTGAATAGAAGCAACTTGGTCAGCACCTTCGGTGATATCAAAAGTACCTGAAATAACAGTATCTTCTGCACTTGCAGCATCCGTGCCTGCTGGTAGGTCATCTTCATCAACGGTTTGTTCGCTGCCTGCTAGTAAACCATCAATGGTCGGAACATCATCCACAACCGTAATTGGTAAGGTGATGTTGTTCGACACGTCTCCATCAAAGTCAGTCGCGTTTATCGGTAAATTGATGACCAGTTCATTTTGGCCATCAGCATTTGGATGATCGAGAGGAGCAAGCAAATCGAACATGTAGCTATCATCAGAAGCATCGAGAGTCACACGGAATACTGGTGTCGTTGTGCCATCAATACGAGCTTCGTAAACTGAAACGCCACCTGCGTTTGATACTTCAACCATAACCAGAGATTGACCACCAGAGGTCAGGCCTTGTACTGGCGTCGTTAGGTCAGAAACACCGTACTCGACAATACCATCAGAACCATCAGTCGCGATGAAGTTACCTGCAATGCTGTTCGACTGCGTACCATCAGATCCGACTGTTGGGATATCATCCTCATCAACCGTTTGCACACTTGTTGCTTCGATGCCACCAAGTGTCGGTTTGTCATCAACGATCTTGACAGGAATTGTCTCAGCAGACGTGTCGCCATCAAAGTCGGTTGCGATGATTGGGAAGTTCAGTGTCAGCTCGTCACTATCTACCGCGTGGTCGATTGGACCTTCTAGCGTGAAGTTATAGCTACCATCAGTATTCACCGTCAGCGTAAAGACCGCTTCAGTACCCGCCGTCGCTTCGTAAGTAAAGCTACCGTCGCCATTTGCGGTTTCAGCCAATGTGACTGCCACGCCTTGTGATGTAAGGCCAGCCACTGGTGTCGCAGAAGCATCGAGCTGATAACTCACTACTCGGTCAGAGCCTTGTGTGGTGGTGAAGTTGCCATCGATTGAAATCGGGTCAGTCTGATCTGAGCCAATCGTGCTTAAGTCATCTTCATCGACGGTAATTGCATCGACATCGGTAATGGTCGGCTTATCATCCACGATGGTGACTGGGATCGTTTCTGTGGTGGTATCACCATCAAAATCCGTCGCGATGATTGGGAAGTTCAGTGTCAGCTCATCACTATCTGTCGCATGGTCGATAGGACCTTGCAGCGTGAAGTTGTATGAACCATCCGTATTAACGGTCAGCGTAAATACGGCTTCAGTTCCTGCTGTCGCTTCATAAGTGTAGCTACCGTCGCCGTTTGCGGTTTCAGTCAGCGTCACTGCCACACCTTGCGATGTTAGACCATCAACTGGCGTTGCAGCAGTATCTAATTGGTAGCTTACTACCCCATCAGAGCCTTGCGTTGTAGTGAAGTTGCCGTCGATTGAAATTGGATCTGCGCCGTCAGAGCTAATTGTTGCTAAGTCATCTTCATCCACACGGATCGCGTCTACGTCGGTGATGGTTGGTTTATCGTCAACGATGGTGACAGGCAGTGTTTCTGTCGAGGTATCGCCATCAAAATCTGTTGCGATAATCGGGAAGTCGATTTGCAGACTGTCGCTATTCACCGCATGGTCTAGTGGGCCTTGCAGAGTAAAGGTGTAGCTGCCATCTGGCTTCACCACTAATTCAAATACGGCATTGCCATCTGCTGTGGCTGTGTAAGTAAAACTGCCGTCGCCGTTAGCAGTTTCAGCAAGCACGACAGGCTCCCCATGAGAGGTCAACCCTGCTACTGGATCTGCGGTTGCATCAAGCTGGTATTTAACAACGCTGTCCGAGCCTTCAGTTGTGGTGAAAGAGCCCGACATAAACGCATCATCGTTCTGGTCTGAGCCAATTGAGGCAAGGTCATCTTCGTCCACCGTGAGTGGAACAACGTTATCGATGGTTGGAACGTCATCAGTAATCGTGACTGGAATGGTCGCAATCGTCGTATCGCCATCAAAGTCTGTAGCAATGATTGGGAAGTTCAGTACTAATTCATCGCTGTTTAACGCGTGATCGACCGGCCCTTCCAGACGGAAGTTGTATGTACCGTCAGCATTCACATTCATGGTGAAGACAGGATTGCCATCCGCGGTAGCCACGTAAGTAAAGCTGCCATCAGCATTCGCAGTCTCTACCAAAGTAACAGGCTCACCTTGAGAAGTTAAACCTGCGACAGGATCCGAAGTTGAATCAAGTTGGTAGCTCACCACACGGTCTGAGCCTTGAGTGGTCGTGAACGCGCCTTCCACAAACACAGCGTCAGTTTGGTCTGAGCCAATACCTGATAAATCATCTTCGTCTACAGTCAGAGGCACAACATTATCGATGATTGGTGCATCATCCGTAATCGTGACTGGAATGGTTGCCGAAGTCGTATCACCATCAAAATCGATGGCAATAATTGGGAAATCAATCGTCAGGCTGTCGCTGTTAGCGGCATGGTCAATCGGGCCTTGCAGCGTAAAGTCGTACGTACCATCTGTTGCGACATTCAACGTGAAGACAGGATTGCCGTCTGCGGTCGCCACATAGGTAAAGCTGCCGTCACCATTCGCGGTTTCCACCAAGGTAATCGCCTCACCTTGAGATGTCAGACCCGCAACAGGATCAGCGGTTGAATCTAGTTGATAGCTCACCACTCGGTCAGAGCCTTGAGTGGTCGTAAACGCGCCTTCAACGAACAGATCGCCGCCAGGGTCGGAACCCACACCACTAAGATCGTCTTCATCAACACTCAACGCATCCACCGCTGTGATGGTAGGTTCATCATCAACAATCGTGACTGGAATGGTTTCAGTAACGGTGTCGCCATCAAAGTCGGTTGCGATAATTGGGAAGTTCAGTGTCAGCTCATCACTATCAACAGCGTGATCAATTGGCCCTTCTAGCGTGAAGTTATAAGAGCCATCAGTATTCACTATCAAAGTAAATACAGGGTTGCCACCAGCTGTCGCTTCATAAGTGAAACTGCCGTCACCGTTTGCCGTTTCAGTCAGCGTTACCGCTACACCTTGCGATGTTAAACCGTCAACTGGTGTTGATGTGTCATCGAGTTGGTAGCTCACCACTCGGTCTGAACCTTGTGTGGTGGTGAAGTTACCATCAATAGAAATTGGATTGCTTTGGTCTGAGCCAATTGAAGCTAGATCATCTTCATCAACGGTAATTGCGTCGACGTCGGTAATCACTGGCTTATCGTCCACAATCGTCACAGGGATCGTGGCATTTGTGGTGTCGCCATCAAAGTCGGTCGCGATGATTGGGAAGTTGAGCGTCAACTCGTCGCTATCAACAGCATGATCAATTGGCCCTTCAAGCGTGAAGTTATAAGAGCCATCAGTATTCACTGTCAGCGTAAAGACCGCTTCACTCCCCGCCGTCGCCTCGTAAGTAAAGCTGCCATCAGCGTTTGCGGTTTCAGTCAGCGTGACGGCCACGCCTTGTGATGTAAGGCCATCAACTGGTGTTGAAGAAGCATCGAGCTGATAGCTCACCACTCGATCAGAGCCTTGTGTAGTAGTGAAGTTGCCATCGATTGAAATCGGGTCAGTCTGATCTGAGCCAATCGTACCTAAGTCATCTTCATCAACGGTAATCGCATCAACATCGGCAATGGTCGGTTTATCATCCACGATGGTGACTGGGATCGTTTCTGTGGTGGTATCACCATCAAAATCCGTCGCGATGATTGGGAAGTTCAGTGTCAGTTCATCACTGTCTGTCGCATGGTCGATTGGACCTTGAAGCGTGAATTTGTATGAGCCATCCGTATTTACTGTTAGCGTGAAGACCGATTCAGTACCTGCCGTCGCTTGGTAAGTGAAGCTACCATCACCGTTTGCAGTTTCAGTCAGGGTCACTGCCACACCTTGCGATGTTAGGCCATCAACTGGCGTTGCAGCAGTACTAATTGGTAGCTTACTACCCCATCAGAGCCTTGCGTTGTAGTGAAGTTGCCATCGATTGAAATTGGATCTGAGCCGTCAGAGCCAATCGTCGCTAAGTCATCTTCATCCAAGCGGATCGCGTCTACGTCAGTGATGCTTGGTTTATCGTCAACAATGGTGACAGGCAATGTTTCTGTCGACGTATCACCATCAAAGTCTGTCGCGATAATCGGGAAATCAATTTGTAGGCTGTCACTATTTACCGCATGGTCTAGTGGGCCCTGCAGAGTAAAGGTGTAGCTGCCGTCTGGCTTCAACACCAATTCAAATACGTCATTGCCATTTGCTGTGGCAGTGTAAGTAAAGCTGCCATCACCATTTGCTGTCTCTGCAAGCACAACAGGCTCACCATGAGAGGTTAACCCTGATACTGGATCTGCCGTTGCATCAAGCTGGTATTTAACAACGCTGTCTGAGCCTTCAGTTGTGCTGAAAGAGCCCGACATAAACGCATCATCGTTTTGGTCTGAGCCAATTGTTGCGAGATCATCTTCGTCTACTGTCAGTGGAACAACGTTATTAATGGTTGGAACGTCATCAGTAATCGTAACTGGAATGGTCGCGGTCGTCGTATCGCCATCAAAGTCTGTTGCAATGATTGGGAAGTTCAGAACCAATTCATCGCTGTTTAACGCATGATCAACTGGGCCTTCAAGGCGGAAATTGTATGTGCCATCAGCATTAACATTCATGGTGAAGACCGGATTGCCATCCGCGGTAGCCACGTAAGTGAAGCTGCCATCAGCATTCACATTCTCTACCAAAGTAACAGGCTCACCGTGAGAAGTTAAACCTGCGACAGGATCAGAAGTTGAATCAAGTTGGTAGCTCACCACACGGTCTGAACCTTGAGTAGTCGTAAATGCGCCTTCCACAAACACAGCGTCACTTTGGTCTGAGCCAATACCTGATAAATCATCTTCGTCTACAGCCAGAGGCACAACATTATCGATGATTGGCGCATCATCTGCGATCGTAACGGGAATGGTTGCCGTGGTCGTATCACCATCAAAATCGGTGGCAACAATTGGGAAATCAATCGTCAGGCTGTCGCTGTTTTCTGCATGGTCAATCGGGCCTTGCAGCGTAAAGTCGTACGTACCATCTGTTGCTACATTCAACGTGAAGACTGGATTGCCGTCAGCGGTCGCAACATAGGTAAAGCTGCCGTCACCATTGGCGGTTTCCACCAAGGTAATCGCCTCACCTTGAGACGTTAGCCCCGCAACAGGAGCAGCAGTTGAATCCAGTTGATAGCTCACCACTCGGTCAGAGCCTTGAATAGTGGTAAACGCGCCTTCAACGAACACAGCGTCAGTTTGGTCTGAGCCCACGCCGCTAAGGTCATCTTCATCGACACTCAACGCATCCACCGCTGTGATGGTCGGTACATCATCAACAATCGTGACTGGAATGGTTTCAGTAACGGTGTCGTCATCGAAGTCGGTTGCGATAATTGGGAAGTTGAGTGTCAGCTCATCACTATCCACCGCGTGATCAATTGGCCCTTCTAGCGTGAAGTTGTAAGAGCCATCAGTATCTACTGTCAGAGTAAATACTGGGTTGCCACCCGCAGTCGCTTCATAAGTGAAACTACCATCACCATTTGCGGTTTCTATCAGTGTGACAGCCACGCCTTGCGATGTTAAACCGTCCACTGGTGTTGCTGAAGCATCGAGTTGGTAGCTCACCACTCGGTCAGAGCCTTGTGTGGTAGTAAAGTTGCCATCAATAGAAATTGGATTGCTTTGGTCTGAGCCAATTGACGCTAGATCATCTTCATCAACCGTAATGGTGTCGACGTCGGTAATAACAGGCTTATCGTCCACGATTGTCACTGGGATAGTGGCATTTGTGGTGTCGCCATCAAAGTCTGTTGCGATGATTGGGAAGTTGAGTGTCAGCTCATCGCTATCTACCGCGTGGTCGATTGGACCTTCAAGCGTGAAGTTATAGCTACCATCAGTATTCACCGTCAGCGTAAAGACCGCTTCACTACCCGCTGTCGCCTCGTAAGTAAATCTGCCATCAGCGTTTGCGGTTTCAGTCAGCGTAACTGCCACGCCTTGTGATGTAAGGCCAGCTACTGGTGTTGCAGACGCGTCAAGCTGATAGCTCACCACTCGGTCAGAGCCTTGTGTGGTGGTGAAGTTACCATCAATAGAAATCGGGTCAGTCTGGTCCGAACCAATCGTGCCTAAATCATCTTCATCAACAGTAATCGCATCAACATCGGTAATAGTTGGCTTATCATCCACGATGGTAACAGGCAATACGATTTGGCTTGTGTCACCATCGAAGTCTGTAGCAATAACGCTAAAATCAAGGGTTAAGCTGTCGCTATTTGCCGCATGGTCAATTGGACCTTGCAGCTCAAAACTGTACGAGCCGTCGGTATTCAAAATTAATGTGAAAACTGCACTGCCATTTGCCGTTGCGCTGTAGGTGTAACTGCCATCTGCATTTTGCGTTTCGGCAATGGAAACGGTTTGACCTTGAGATTGCAGGCCATTTAATGGATAAGCGCTTACATCCAACTGATACTGTACGACGCCATCAGAACCCTGAGTCGTCGTGAACTGACCTTCAACCGACGTCGGCTGTGATTGGTCAGAGCCTACCGAACTTAAGTCATCTTCATCGACGGTAAGAGCGACAACGTCATTAATGGTTGGCACATCATCGGCAATGGTTACCGGTAGAACAAGTGAACTGGTGTCACCGTCAAAGTCCGTTGCGACAATAGTGAAGTCTAGAGTTAAGCTATCGCTACCCGCAGCATGATCGATTGGACCTTCAAGGGTAAATGAATAAGAACCGTCAGGGTTCACTTGTAAGGTGAAGATAGCATCCCCTTCTGCTGTTGCAGAATAGGTAAAGCTGCCATCTGAATTGGTTGTTTCCGTCAGAGAGATAGATCGACCCTGTGATTCCAACCCATTGAGTGGATCAGTGCCGATCTCTAATTGATAACTTACGACACGGTCTGAGCCCTGAGTCGTCGTGAAGTTGCCTTGCGTGAGCACAGAGTCGCTTTGATCGGAGCCGATGCTTGATAAATCATCTTCATCGACGGCGAGTGCATCAACGCCATCAATCGTAGGAACGTCATCTTGAACTTGAATGACAATTTGCGCCGCTTCTGGTGTGTTCGAACCGTCGGTAATCGAGGAGCGATCACCATCCGCATCTACTGCGTAAACTGGCAGTGAGAAAGTAAGCGAGTCATCGTTAGCACCCGTATGGTCAAGTTGTTCATACAAGTTGAATTGGTATTCGCCCAATGCAGGTGCATCAATCGCCACATCAAATACGGTAATACGCACACCATCCAGCTCGATGAAGCCTTCGTAAGTACGTACGCCGTTACTCTCGGACGCTAGTTCTAGTTGAACAACCTGCCCTTGAGATTGGAGTTCTCCACCAACATTGAACTCTGTAGGTTCCAACTCATAGTGATCAATGATGTCACTTCCGACCGCTGTCGTGATCGACCCAGTACCACTTGTTACTGCCGCGCCTTCCTGTGAACCTTGGTCAACCCCCGCCTCGTCTAAAGACAAGCCCGTCACGTTCTCAATCACTGGATTATCGCCATCGAGGATGGTCATCGTAAAGGTGTTGCTTGCCGTATCTTGGTCGAAATCGACGATTGTGGTTGGCAAAGAGAGCTCAATCGTATCTTCACCGTTTGTTTGTTCTAACGGCTTAAATTGCTCAAATTGGTAGGTACCATCGGTGTTCAGACTGATGGTTAAGACGGTTTCATTCGAGCCAGCAATGGACAAGGTGATAGTACTGCCGTCTTCAGAGAGTACCGCTTCTGTCGCCTGATTATCACTCAGTAGGCCATCAAACTGACTAAGTCCTTCTTGATTAAACGTGACCGTTGCCAATTGATCACTACCAATATCAACAAAGGTGCCAGTGATTGGTGTATAAGAAGATTCAACGTTTTCAAAAGTAACGTTTTGCGGCGCAGGATCATCTCCATCAATAACGGTTGTCGTAAAATCGATAGGCGCTTGAATGCTATTACCACCAATATCTGCGCCTGTAATGTCAAAAGCGATATTGATTTGATCACCGACGATAGATACTTGGCCATCAGCGATGGACGCCACATGGTCAATACCCTGGCTAATCGTGGTAACGACCTCTAACTCTAAATCACGGCCTAAAGATGTCGCTTCGATCTCGATACGAAGCACTTCGTTACCACCTTGAGTGCCGATAATGGCATTTTGCGCTTCGTCGTAAACAAACGCCACTGGCTGACCACCAGAGGTAATGTCACTATTTAACTCGGTTAACAAAGACTCTAATGAGGACGTTTCAGGTACAAATGAAGCAGTATCAAGTGCGAGATCCCCTGCTTCAACCAGCACACTAGAAGAAATGGTTTGCGGGTAGCTAGATAGAGAAATTGAGCCTTCTGTTACGCTAGATTGCAGTGACTGCCCACCATCAGCAAAAATCGTGACATTCAAACCGTCATCTTCGTCGCGATCATCTTCTCCGCTGCGAGTCGCAGACGTTTCAAAAAAAGTAGAAGCGAGTACTTCCGGGTTATTATATTCAACCGTCACGTAGCCAGCATTAGCCGAGCCTTCAGCACCTGCGCCAGCAGCTGTTGCTTCTAAGATAGCGGTAGGGTCAGCTCCGTCTAAAATAGCTTGCTGGATAGCGGCAATATCGTTGGCGTCGAAGTCAGCACTTCCAATAGCCGTTGGGTCAAAAGTCACCAAGCCATTAACTGGAGATTGTACCAATACTGGTTCTAACGGTTCAGAAGAAGGCACAGGAAGACAAGCAACACAATTTGCATCGACCAGATAAAGCTCATTATTTATCTGTACGTCGAGAGAAGCATTATTTTCTGTGATAATAATCTCGCCAGGTCTTAACTCATCCCCCGCTTTTATGACCTTAACGTTTCCATCCAGGCCCAAAACCAAAACTTCACCTTTGACAGCATTTACAATCGCGCTCTGCGGTACCGTGTGCGTACTCATCTGACCTCCGCTAATGGCTTACGTTTCCCATTAACCTTTTTAGATAATTTCTTATTAATTTAGTGCGGCATACTGCACACCTTTATACGATTAAACTAAGTATTGAATCATTAAACAATCGATAAATACCCTACTACCAAGCAACATAAGTAAAACTTACTCGTAGTCACAGAAATGTGACACATGTGCTGACGCGTAGATATCGAATAATTATATGAAATTGATACCTTATTCTGATTAAGTGTAGTTGTTTTAAGAAAAGAAGAGAGATGAAATCATTCAGCTAAACGCCAGACTGCCGGTTGCGATCAATAATGGAAGAAAAGCAATGAGAATGTTGTATACACCGGAGCGTGATGACATCTTAATCAATATCGGTGACGAAAAAAACGTAACGATTAAATATTGAACAACATAAATTGCAGGACAAAATGCAACGATAAAAAAGTGGCTTACGATATGAATCCCCGCACACCACGAGTTCGGTTTTGTTCTGATATACAGCAAAAAAAACACGAGCAAGCTAATAATAAAATACATAAACACAGCACTTGAAAATAATTATCATTTTCAATCATATGTAAATATTCCCTTACTTTCAATGGTGTTTGAGCTATTAATGTCATCGTTATTATCAATCAACACAATAAGTAAAATTATCAGTAATTCCAGTCCTAAACGTTTGCGTAATCGCTAACCTTCTCTTAACCTTGATTTGAGGCTTTTATCACGGTTTTTCCATTGATATAGTGCGTCCATACAACAAAAAAAGACCATTCGAGGCATGGAGCTTCCTCATTAATCTCAAGATGAGAAGAATTGGTACCGACAAAATTCGGCAGATTTTAAGAGGGTCAAAAAATGGACATGAATATGGTTGAGATTTTAGGTTATGCAGCTTCAATCATGGTCGCTATTTCGCTAACTATGAAAGATATTGTTAAGCTTCGTATCCTTAACTTTATTGGTTGTGCGCTATTTACCGCTTACGGACTAATGATTGATTCTTGGCCTGTAGTATTAACTAACGGTTTTATTGCTTGCGTTAACATCTACTTCCTAGCAAAAATGCAGCAGGAAAAAAAAAGCCTAGAGCCTGAGAAAGCGCAATAGCATTCAAACAATAAAAGCCCGCAAATCATAAGATTGCGGGCTTTTGCTTTTAATATTCCATTTCTATCACAGCATCCCTAAACGAGCGCTAACGAACCCAGCTAAGTGCTAATGTTTCTCGACGAGAAAACATGTCCACATGCGATGAAATGATCGCCTTAACCGTATTCAGTTTCTCTTCTGAATCCGCCTCACAGGTTATAGTTAGGCTAGATGCACAAAGGTTAAACTCCGCTTTTCCCGTCGGAAATGTCACCAAACCGCTATTTTCATTCCAAGTAGCAGGAACCTTTCGTCCAAAATGCCGACAAAGCGTCACTAAGTATTTGTCAGCGTGTTCGCTATCTATTCGGGTGCTTTCTTTAATCATGAACTTACTCGTTACTTTGAAACGTCCTATGAAGAACCTTGTTAGAATTGATAAGCTGCAGAGAGCTTGAAGTTGCGACCCGGCTCGTAGTCATCAAGCGTGAAGCCACGTGCAGTACCCGAACGAGACGCATGAGAGCTGTACAACTCGTCAAATACATTATCAATACCAAAGGTCACCGACAGTCCATCAATATCAGACGGCACCCATTGAGCGTATAGATTATGCACATCATAACTTGCTTTCTTTGGCTGACCATCAAAGACGTTGTCTTCCTCTAGAACAAACATTGAGTTCCACCCGAAGATAGTTTCTAAAGCGTCTGACTGGTAATCCAAAGTTAGAGCAATGCTATCACCCATATCAATGCTACGCCCATTGCCCGCAGCAACAGGACCACCAGTATTCTTGTTTTTGGTGTCCGACTTAGAGTAAGAAAGTTTGCTGTTAAACTTGTCGTAACCATAGAAAGCACTCGCTTCAAAGCCTTTAATCTCAACATCACCTAAGTTGTAAATCAGGTAAGTTTGAGTCGCGTTTTGGTACTGGTCTGCAATGTAATCATCAATTTCCGTTTGGAATACCGTAATATTCGCCCCAAAGAAATGCTTATCAAAGGTTTTATCAAAACGAACACCACCCTGCGTGTTCAATCCCGTTTCTGGCTTTAGCCCATCCTCTAAAAATGCAACGTCTTGGTAAGCAATAAAGGTTTCCATTAGCTCTGGACCTTTAAATAGAGAGCGTGCACTCGCAAACAACGTCCAATCTTGCGTCACCGCCCATTCTGCTGCTAGAGCCCAAGTCACATCATCATAATTACTGGTTCCTGTCTCAGCTTTGCGTTTGTAATCATCAAAGCGCATACCTGCAGTAATAAAGAAGGCATCAGAGAAGAAGAACTGATCTTCTACAAACAGTGCGGTTGAAATCGCCGATTCGTCCATAAACTTACGACTACCGTAGTAACTCGAAGACGTTTTATCCATGTAGTCGAAGCCATAAGTGACTCGATTATCAAACTCACCTAACATAACATCTGACTGGAATTTGCCATTCAAACCAAAGTTTTGGTTTTTGGCGGTGTTCTTTGATAAACGGTTCGAGGGCCAACGAGGGGCCATCACCGTTTCGTCACGTTTAATTTCTGTCTCGGTATTATAAAGAGTGACGTTTCCTTGGTGTTGTTCGCCTCGCAACTCGTAACTCAAGGTAACGGTATCGCGGTCATAATCCGTAGGGATAAGTAACTTGCTCGACAGGCTATTATTTGCACTACCAGACATATCAGGACGCGGACTGTAATCTCCACTGTCTCGGTACATGTCATAAGAGAGCTCAAAACGATGGATGTCATTTAGTTCATACCCCAGCTTAGCCAGAATGTTGTAAACATCACCTGCAGCACCATAGGTTTTATTGCCATCACCATCTTCAAAATCATCACGCGTAACGTAATGGCCATAGACCATCGCATCAATGTTTTCGGACAAAAGTCCGTACAGTGTCAACGAACCTTGTTGGTTGTCGTTGGATGCATAGCCGCCATAAACACGCGCACCAAACTTTTCATCGTAACGAAGTAAGTCACGAGCGTCTTTCGTTTCAAAGTAGACCGAACCGCCTAACCCGTTTTGAGTCACAGAGTTATTACCTACCTGAATGTCCGCAGATTTGAGAATGTCAGGGTTCAACGTCAAGTTACCAATATGATGGAACATGCTCGCATGCTGAGAAGCACCGTCAAGACGAATGTCCAAATCGGTTTCGCTCAAACCACGAATCGTAATACGTTGATTCACAGAGTGTGTTCCACCAACATCCACACCGGGAATATCGCGCAGTAAATCAGACATATGATCCGCTTGCTTCAGTGACATGTCGTCCGCAAACATCGACTCAGTGTTGCTGGAAACTTTCGTTCCCCATACAACGACCTCTTCAAAATGTGACTCAGTATCTTGAGCTAAAACAGGGGTTGATAGCGCCATTCCCACTGCAAGGCAAAGGCTTGAAAGCTTGATAGGTGAACAAGCAGGGCTTTCCATAACTTCATTCCTAAATATTAATGATAATAATTCTCAGGTATAATAAGCATGAGTTTTATAAATACAAAGGCGATTTGGTTATGCGAAATCGCACAAGTGTTATGAGGAAGTGTCAAATGCAGGAAGTCACAACAAAACGAACTAAAATTGCCAAGATAGCTTTAACCCAAAGACTAGAGGCGACAGAGAAACAATGGATTGTCACGCAAGGCCAACCTTGTCAAACTCAACTGGCCGAAGGTAAGTTCCTATCATATCAGTATAATGATCAAATTTTTGTTCATGGCGGGCGTTGTCTAGAACTTATTGATTCGAATATTGTTTCTACTGCACACGCCTCACTGCTGGTCACTATTCTTTTAGAAGGTAGACTCTCGTTTGGCTACGACGATTTGCAATTTGATTTAGACGCGAGCGACGGCCCTAAGGGTGTAGTGGTGAACTTACTCAAACCTGCAAATTTTCGTCGTTCACTGCTCAAAGATAACCTCATTAATAAGATCAACATATTGGTTAAGCCCCAATGGCTAGAGGCCCGCCTTGAGCAAAATTGTAGCCATCGAGCCTTTTTTAACTCTCATCAGGCGTTTCAACAGTTGGAGCTTAACCAGACGCTATGCGAGCTGGCTGACACGTTAACAAATAGAGAAACACCGCAAGAGTTCCAAGAGAAGCTAGAGGTCGAAAGCTTGATCTATCAAATTTTACATCAAGCCACCAAGCAAATTCCTAAGAATTTCAGTGCTAAAAACAGCAGTATTGAACGACACATTGACGGTCGGATTGAGGATATTGTCAGCTATATTGAAACTCACCTTGATCAAGAACTACGCTTGGAAAAGTTGGCGAGCCAATTCTCAATGAGTGTTTCAAACCTGCAGCGCCGATTTAAACAATCACTTAATATGACCATAAACGGCTACATTCGTTTTCGACGTCTTGAGATTGCTAGGCAACATTTGGAACGTGGCCTAGTGACGATAACAGAAGCCGCCTATGAAGCCGGATACCACCACCCTTCTAACTTCACTTATGCCTTCAAAAAGGCATTTGGTGTGCCACCACATGAAGTGATTAAAGAGTAAGGGGACTCTAGGTAACTGACTGTTATTTAGGAGTGTCTTATCCACAACATCGGTATATACTCGCCTTAAACGTTATGGAGGTTAAACATGAATATTGGTGCTGTCGCGAAGCTCACAGGGCTTTCATCTAAGTCGATTCGATTATATGAAGACAAAGGGATCATATCTCCACCAGCGCGCAGCGACTCTGGCTATCGCGAATATTCAGATAATCATATTCAAGAGCTTAACTTGGTATCACGCGCAAAAAGCGCAGGCTTTTCGTTGCAAGAATGCAAAGAGTTCGTACAACTTGCTCATAACCCCAACCGCAAAAGTAGCGAAGTAAAAGCAAGAACCATGGACAAACTGAGAGAGGTTGAAGAAAAAATTGCACACCTCATGGAGATCAAAACGCAACTTGAAGGTTGGGTTTCTTCTTGTCCTGGAGATGCAGAGAGCCGATGCCCAATCATAGACGAGCTCACCAAGTAAGCCCGCCTATCTATTGATCTCGTTAAAAACGAACTAGCTCGCTTAATGATAAGTACACATACGCTTACCGTTTAACTCTATGATGTTAAATGGCGTTTCGTAGATGTCCTCTAGCGTAGACGCTTGAATAACCTCTTCAACCGCACCACTCGCCACAACTTTACCTTTCTTAAGCGCCAATATGACATCTGAGTAACACGCCGCGAAATTAATATCATGAATCACGACCACCATAGCTTTATTCATGTCATGGGCTAACTGCTGCACAACTTTCATGATCTGAAGAGAGTGTTTGATATCTAAGTTATTAAGAGGTTCATCAAGAAAGACATAATCTGTATCTTGTGCAATCACCATAGCAATAAATGCAAGCTGTCGCTGACCACCACTTAATTCATCCAAGTATTTGTCTTGAATATCTTGCAAATCTAAGTAGTCGATCGCTTTTTCTATGACCTCATGATCTTCTTTAGTCAGATTTCCTTTAGAGTATGGGAAACGACCAAAAGAGACTAACTCTTTTACGGTAAACCGCATTGTAATCGAGTTAGCTTGGCGAAGTACTGCCAGTTTTTTCGCTAGCTCTTTCGTGTCCCATTCCGCGATTTCCTTGCAATCAATGATAACACTACCGCCATCTCGCTCCGTTAAGCGCGAGGCCATAGATAACAGCGTGCTCTTTCCCGCGCCATTTGGACCGATAATCGATGTTACCTTGCCCTTTTCAAACTGAGTATTGGCCTCGTCTACGACTTTGTTTGAACCGAAAGCCTTCGTTAATTTGTCTATTACTATCATATTTATACAACTTTGTTTTTCAGCAGCAGGTATAAGAAATACGCACCGCCGATAAAGTTAATTACGACACTCAACGTCGTCTCAAAACTGAACACGTTTTCGATTATCCATTGCCCAGCAAGTAGTGAACTGATGGATAGAAACGAACATCCGACCAATAGCGTTTTATGTTGGTAACTTCGGAACATTTCTCGGCTTAAGTTGGTCACTAGTAAACCAAAGAACATGATTGGCCCTACCAAAGCCGTAGAAATAGCAATCAAAACCGCCGAGATAATAAACACATTTCTCGTCACTTTAGGTACATCAACACCCAAACTTTTCGCATTGTCTTGGTCGAGCCAAAACACATCTAAAGTGCGATGCATCCTAAACAACAACCAACATGCAAACATCAAAGCCGGAGCACTAAAGTAAACCAAGTTCACTTTGACATTATTGAAACTGGCGTACAGTTTCGACTGAACAATTGCATATGTGTTTGGGTCCATCAGCAAAGAAAAGAATGACGCCGCATTGGAAAATAGCTGACCAAAGATCAAGCCGACCAATAGCAACGTAATCAAGTTCTTGCTGCCTTTTGAAAAGTAAAACCCAAACAGCAGTAGCGAAAACGACACCATTACAATGACTGCAATCGCGAAATTGACGTACAAGTTAAGAACTAAGGTACTCAACCCACCAAAAATCAACACGATCAAAATTTGGGTTAACACATACAGCGCATCAAAACCCATGATACTTGGCGTTAAAATTCGGTTGTGCGTAATGGTTTGAAATACAAGTGAAGACTGAGCAATGGCCACACCCGCTAGCACTATCGCCAATACTTTAGGAACTCTACGAGACAAAAAATATTGGTAGTTGTCAGCCGTTAGCCCAATACCAATAAACAGACACGCGAAAAGAATCGCAATGCCACCTAGCAGCAGGATTTTCGTTGAATCACGCATGTTGCTTACCTCGCAACAACATTGCGATGAATACCACGCCACCCAATATGCTAATCACGATAGAGATTGGCATTTCATGAGGGAAAATAATTAAACGACTCACCAAATCGCAACACAACACTAAAATGGCCCCATACATGGCCGTAAGCGGAATGTTCTTTTTGAGGTTATCGCCATAAAAGTGACTCACGAGATTCGGTACAATCAGCCCTAAGAATGGCAACTGGCCAACAATCATCACGACACTTGCTGACATGATGGACACCAATAGCACGCCAATCGTCACAACCTGCTGATAATTCAAACCCAAGTTAATCGCGAAATCTTTTCCGATACCTACGGCAGAGATCCTTGCGGCAAAAAGATAGCTGAGGATAACCATTGGTACCGCGATGTACAGCAGTTCAAAATCACCACGCAAGATGTTGGCGAAGTTTGCGACTGTCCAAGCATTCAGACTTTGAAGTGCATCATATTTGTAAGCGATAAACGTAGTCATGGATTGGATGACATTGCCGAAAATAATCCCGACAAGTGGCACAAAAACCACGCTCTTAAATTGAATGCGCTGAATAAAGAAAACAAACGCCAGCGTCCCAAATACCGAGATGCCGAACACGAGCCAAAGGTGATTATCATTACCAAAGAAAACCACGCTCAGTACATAGCCCAGCATGGCACATTCGATCGTACCAGTTGTAGAAGGTGCCGCAAATCGGTTCTGGCTGATTTGCTGCATGACAAGACCCGCAATACTCAAGCCAGCACCAGCAAGCAATATGGCAAATAAACGTGGTATACGGCTGGTAAAGAAAAGTTCTAATGCTTTCTCATCACCTGAAAAGAGTTGTTGGGGCGTCATGTTTGCCACCCCAACAAATAACGAAACCGTGCTTAAAACCACAAGGGTTAGCAATAACTTCTTCAAAGTTAACCTCTGCTATCTTGGATTACAGTTCAACGGTTTGCTTTATCTCACTGACCATTTTTTCTGTTGCTGTCACACCAGACATCGACAAGTACCACGCGTCCACATCTAAATAAGTGATTTTATGATTTTTATATGCCGCAGTCGCTTTGACTAAGTCGTTATCCATGGATTTACGAATATCGTTATCCGGCGTACCTGTCAGAGAATTTCGGTCAACCACGAGAATATTTTTCGGGTTAGCTTCACGAATAAACTCATAAGAAATGACATCTCCGTGAGTGCCCGTTTTCACGTGCTCAACCGTTTCCAAGAAGCCAAAGTCGTTATAAATGACGCCAAATCGCGACTGGGCACCAAACGCGCTGATGTTGTCACCCATGCTCAAAATCGTTAATGCATCATTTTTGTTCGATTGGTTGTAGTCACGGATTGCTTTGAATTGAGCATCTAGCGCTTCAATTTTCTGCTCTACTTTTTCTTCGATATTGAAGATCTTACCAATATTGCGCCATTGCGCTTGCGTGCCTTCCCAATAGCCTTGGTTCTCTTTCGCCGCAAAAACAACTGTAGGGGCAATTTCACTCAGCTCTTCATATTTCGCAGACGCTCGCGGACCAACCAAAATCAAATCCGGTTTTTGCATGTAGATGGTTTCAAAATCAGGTTCAAACAAACTACCCGCAGAGGTGTAGTTATCTTTGCTGTATTTTGAAAGGTAACTAGGAAGATTAGAAGAGTTAGATACTGCAACAGGATCGATACCAAAGTTGTCCAACGCATCTAGCGGGCCAAAGCCAATCACAACCACACGCTCTGGGGATTGTTCTAGCTCTGTTTGACCCATGTAGTGGTCAATCACAACTTTAGCAGCGAAAGAAGGAGAAACAGTAAATAACGACAGCATAGCCGCACCAACGAATTTTTTCATTTTGTTAAGCCTTAATGAGATCTATTATCATACGCGTTCGCAATATAACGCTACTCTTTAATGCATTCAACAAAATTTAAGGTACTTTACATTAGTTACGTTTACTCAAGACTTAGATATATCAAAGACTTATAAAACCCATCAGTTCCAATACCTGGGCGTATCATTCATGCGCTTCAATAAACGCTTTGAGTGCCAGCTCATCAATAATCTCCAAACCGTTGTCCGTTTTTGTAATCAATCCCTTTTCAATCAAGTCCTTAACTGCACGTCGATAGACTCGGCCTGAGGTACCAAACCGCTCAGCCTCTTGGTTCACTTTATCAAAACCACCAAGCAACTTATCCGTCTGATTACGGACGAGAAGATCATAGGCAATGTTGTAAGTAATGGGATGCAACAAACGGTTAGTGTAGATATCCATGGAGTCTTGATAATCCTCAGCCAATGCTGAAGCGAAGAACACCATCATTTGGGGATGATTTTGCAGTGCTTCGGTTAGTTTTTGGATACAGATAACATCAACCTGCATATGTTCATCTGCTATCACATTCCATTGACAAGGAGTCTGAGTGAAGAACTCCATTTCACCATAAATATGATAGTCGCAGTTAGCTTCCCCTAATTGAAAACGTCGTCCATTTGCGGCCAATATGTTCATCGAGACTCGACCTACTGGCACAACATACAAGTACTGAAGTTGCTCACCTTGGCGGAGAATTGCTTCCCCAGCATCAAAGTAACGCGAATTTATTTGGCATTGATAAATCAAATCGCGAAAGGTGGCACTCTTTTCTTCAAGGTATGTTTTGAAGCGACCAGTCGGATAAGGGCTGATTTTCATTTTCTGCTCTCTCAGAAAAAGTTACGGACAACTATTTAAGGTGGATTGTACCCCGTAACTCCAAATAAAAAAGCGACAGTGACCTGTCGCTTTACATCTATTCTGTTTATGTGACTTACTGAGATAGAGACTGGCTAACGCTGAGCAACCAAGGCTTCTAATGCCGTAATCGCGGCACTCTTCTCACCTTGCATCATTACTTTGGCCTCATCAACGTACTGACCAACACCTTCTTTCACATCTTGTTGATACAGCACCACGTTGTTTAATATCGAAGCCACATGAAGGCCTCGTAGTCGACCGACCGTAAACAGCGCAGAGGTTTCCATATCGGCACCTAAGATGCCTTTCTTGTTCCAATGTTGGCATATCGCATCCTCGTCATCGGTATAGAAACTGTCGTGAGAACGCACCACACCAAAATGATAATGCACTTTTTGCATCGACAAGTAACGCTCAACTTCCTTTAACAGTGAAAAGCTTGCGTAGGCTGGATAAGACGAATCGACATACGCTTTAGAGCCGCCCTCATCTCTTACCGCGCCTTCGGCAATGATCAACTCGCCAAGATGAATGCCTGATTGCATTGCCCCCGCCGATCCAACGCGTACCACATGAGTCACACCGCACTGTTTTAGCTCTTCCACTGCGATGATCATCGATGGCGCACCTATACCTGTACTACATACTGAAACAGGCTTGCCTTTGTAGTTGCCGGTAAACACACGGTACTCGCGGTTTTCCGACACCATTTCTGCATCATCAAATAATACCGCGATACGATTCGCTCGATCTGGCTCGCCGCATACAATAACGAGGGGAGCGATTTGTGTTTCATCCACTCCGATATGAGGTTGTTTGGCCATTTTTCGTTCCTTACGCAGCAGCGTGCGCTAAGGTTTTATCGCCATTGCGCTTAGCGCTACGAGCCCACTCACGCGTGCCATTGGCAGCGATGAACATAAGAATCGCGTACTGAACAGACATTGCGTAAACACCTTGCGTCGCGTAGATACCCACACTGATAATATTAATCACAACCCATAGAATCCAGTTTTCGACGTATTTACGTGTCATCAGAATTTGTGCAACAACAGAAAGTACTGTCATGGTTGCATCCCAGAACGGGAACGC
>NZ_JAWOVM010000038.1:0-43240 GCF_033339895.1 Vibrio sp. 1751 | reverse complement strand
ACCAGTCACATTCAAAAACTGAGAACTCAATGCATTACAAACCCTTTAAACATGGGCACGTACGTGAATTTTCCCTGATAGGGGGGCACGTTAACTTTCACATGTGAAAGTGGGACAGATAGTTACGCTAATCAAAAACTTGATGACAGATAAAACAAAACCCGCTGATAACGGAGTTGGAGCTCCTCACGGGTTTAGTCTTTCATTCGAGGATTAGTGTAGCAAAATGTGGATTTTTAACAAGTCAAATTTGTTGAGATTGCACTACTTCTCCAGAGCGGGGAAGTGCCAAGGTGTATTCTAATAACGTAAAATTAGCAGGAAGGGGAGCGAGCTCTCACTCCAATGGCTTGTGTTGTAAAAGTACCAAACGCAAGAGAGGAACTCACAGCACCTGTTGTTTAAACCCAAAGCCCATTTACGTCCGTCCTGCATCTTGGAAGAATTTACCGGGTGAGCTGGGTAAAACGTTCAACTTCTGTCGTAAGCGCGACATTTCCCGCGATCCCCACTTTGTTCACTTGCGTCAGGCTGCTGGCCGTCAGCGTGACTTTAAACACGTGCGCCGCAACCTTATCAATCCTATGTTTCAGTTGTGCTTATCACGCCACGATTTGGTGACGGGTATCATTGAACTCGATCTGGAAGATATGGCCGCCGAACTGTCCAAAACGTGGGTAACAGACCCAGAAACGGGTGAGCAGTACCTTACTGAAAGCAAAGTAACCGTAAGCCGGATTAGTCGTTTTATTGATGAAGTCATGATACCGTTCGGTTTAGCTTATGTGCATTCTGATGGCGACCAATCCAGCCCGAAAAGTGGCATGGTATGGGATCAGGCTAATGGCTTTTGGTTCCCTAAAGTTCTGGTGCTTACTGATGAGTTTTATCGCTTGGCGGGTGCCAACCTTGAAAAGCTGAACTTACAGAGAGAACAACAGCTGGCTTTGCGCAATGAAGGCATTACCGATGAGGGCGAGATCATCACGGTAGCAGTAGCGAGAATGCGTAAACGTAAACAAATTTTCAAACGTGCATGGGAGTGCCGTAAGCAGAACGCTGGCGCTCAACGCCGCCGGAACAAGCTAGCATCCAAGAGTTTGGACGAACGCAAGCATGAAGTGGCTACGTCCCTCACCAAGTCTATGCCAGCCCATGAGCTTGCCCAACTAAGCAGTGAGCAGTTCAATAAGCTAGTTTGGGAGCGCATGAACAGTATGGATATAGGCATTAGTCACCCGCCACCTGATATCGTTCAATAAATCCAATCGGATTAAAACCTAGCTGGGCACATGTCCGGCGTTTGTCATTCCTGCAAGCCAAGATCCGGCAGGATCTCCCCACCTTTTAACATTACTCACTGTTATTTTTGACGCGCTCAGGTGCTTCCTGTGGCTTTCCTTGTGGATTAATTTAGTTATCCACTCTTATCTGCAAGTGGGTAGATTTGTCTATCTGCGCACACAGGAAAGTTATGCGCAAAACCCGCTCTATTCATTAAAATCATTAAGATACAAACTATTTCTATAGATCACTTTGTGTGAGTTATGAGGAAAAGAAAATAATGCCTGGCCATTTCCTAGCTCGCGCTAGGGGCCAGTGATACCCCCCTCCGCCCCCCAAGGGGGGAACCCCTCGCCGCCGGGGACTCAGGAGGATGGCGCGGCCTTCGGCCTGAAGCCAACCTCCTCAGTCAAGGCTATTACGTTGCAATCCAGTCAAGGGGTGGCCGCTTTAGCTCATAGTTCGCGTTTAGTTCATTTTTCCATAGCAGAGCAAGGCTGGCGCTTTAAAGCCCGTATTCGGCCACTGGAACCCTTGACAGGCTTTCCACTTAAACACGGCTTTGTTGCGTAATTCGGTCAGAGAACCAAACTGCCTGCAATTGGTTGATTCTTATACAATACACTGAGTTTCAGGCATACCAAGCCCTGTAAGTTTGTTCAGCGCTTTAATCATCGCGTAAGTTTCACCAACCTGAGCATTGTAGTTTCTCAGACTTAATCGCCCACCTAACAACTGCTTCACTCGATACATTGCTGTCTCTGATAGTGAGCGTTGATGATAGCCGTACCGCTTTTTCCACTTATTGTTGGAGCCGTAGAGCTTCTGGCAACCTACCGCTAAATTCCTAGGGTGACCATTCTCCCAGAAGGCTGCCCCTTCTCTTGGAGGGATGAGTGGAACAGCTCGCTTGAACCGTATGGCATCGTAGCAATCCCTTGTGTCATAAGCGCCATCGCCAGATATCTCGATAATTCTTCGGCGGGTTTGCTTGAGCAAGTTAGGGAGGACTTCTGCATCGGTAACATTAGATAAACTCAGTTCTGCCGCGACGATTTCGTGAGTGCTGGTGCCTACCGCTAAATGCAACTTTCTCCAGACTCTACGCTTCCCGTCAGTACCATGCTTCTTGACCTTCCATTCACCTTCGCCATAAACCTTGAGACCTGTTGCATCAATAGCTAGATGCTGTATTGCACCTCTACTCTTTGGTTTAAATGAAACCTCGACTTGCTTAGCTCTTCGACTGATACAACTGTAATGTGGGCAAGGGCGCGAACGTACTTTGTTAAGCTGATGTAAAGAGAACTTTTGCTCTATAATCTTTGTCCCACGTAGCCTTATTCATCTTCCTTGGTACAGACACGCTCCCTTCTGACTTCCTGAAGAGGTTCTGCACAAATCGGCGACAACAAGCCATATTCAATGCCGAGTCCCCAGCGTAAATTCGCTGCTCATCTTCTTTGAAAATAACGTCCAAAGCCCAGTGCTGCTGGTTCTCGATGTGCCAGTGTTTCCTTGTTGCGTTTGAGGCTAACTCTAAAGACAAATGGTCTGTGCAAATGTAGTACGATGTTTCATAGCTTCCTTTCCCTTTGATGCTTCTATCCCTTACCACCGCAACAATGCTTTTTACAACACTCCACTTATCTTTGAGTTCTTCGCTGAAGGAGGCAGGAAGCACGTAAACCTCACGAATCTCTTCTCTTCCATGCCCTTTATCTTCAGTGATATACGATTCCTGTTGTTCTTCTGGCAAAGCCCAATAGTCTTGGAACTGCGCATCAATCTCTGCTAACAAACTTGGCTGATTCAGTTTGACTTGCACTAAGAAATCACCCCCTTTATCAACCACTTTATTCAGTGTTTCAACCTGACAATGAAGCGCATCAGCAGTTAATAAGCACCCTCTGACATCCAAAGCGTCGAGCATGTTTTTTATCGCTATTAGCTCCATACCTTTACCGTCACAAGGTTGATGTGTGAGAGTCAAACCTTCATCTACGTCAAATGCCGAAACCATATAGAGAGGGTGTTCTTGTTTGCTTGCTTTCGCTCCTTTTAGAACCTTCCCATCAACGCTGATTATGGGCTGAGCATGCTTTTCTCTGTGCAAATTGACCCAGCCTACCATCGCTTCCAAGAGCGTCTCTGGTACAACAGTTCTCATTATCGCGGCAATATTATGCCGAGTGGGGAGACCATTGTCGTAGGGGGAGATACTCACGCAACCACTCGATATTTCCTTCGCCGAAATCCTTAATATCAGTCCACTTATTTTGACCACAAATCATGGCGGTTATGACCAAGAAAGCCACTTCCATAACAGGATACACTTGGTTGATATGCGAACGGGTATCTTTCACTTTTTTTAGCTGCTCAATGATAATCATGCACGAGTTTCTCATATTTTTAACTTCATGATCAGATCGTGATTACCTTGAAAAGTTCCCAATAAAATAAAGTCTTTTATTTTCAGTGGTTAAAGTTCGATCCCACCCTTTAATGTGGGCAGACTATAGGGACGTTAGCCAATGAAAAAACAGAATCGATAAACCCTTGCAATGCTCTCAACGGCATTGAGAAAACTCGTTTCACCATAAGCGCAGTAGTAATGGCTAAGTCGCTGAACTGACGAGGTCTACCTCGTTTATTTTGTTTGCTCTGCTTCCACTGGCGAATGGCTTCTTCATCAATCCAGAAAGTGAGTGAACCGCGGTTGATTAAGGCTTTGTTGTACTGTTTCCAGTTCGTTGTTTTGTAGCGAGGTTTCGGCATGAGACTAGGATGATTAACTTACTTAGCCGATCAGATCGCAACCTTCTGATTTAGTTCCCTCGAATTACACATCAAAGCCCTTAAACACTTAAAAAAACGTCTCTAAGTGCCCGGAAAGGGCAGATCCACGTTATATGTTGCACATTAAAACGCACGATAATAATTGAGTTCAGATTGGAAATGGAGGAGTTTACTTTGAATACACTTTTTTTGTTGATGGCTGAATTTAATACAGCTGTAGTCCCATTGAGCCAGATTTCTGAGAAATACTTTGGCTTGGCTCCAAGGACTGCTAAGGATCGAGCGACAGCTAATCGACTACCAATCACCGCTTTTCGTGAATCTCAAAAGTCAGAGTATTTAGTAAGCGTAATCGATTTAGCTAATTATATTGATGAAAAAAGAAAGGAGGCAAATTTATGATTAATATGCTGAGCTTTTGGTTGGCTGGACGATATGTTGAGATTCAGTTGCCAGATATTTTTACAAGCTTAAAATTTAACGCTAAAAATGATTTATTACATTTGTTGCAACGCACACGGCGTGAATTTAAGTTTGATGAAAATAGTAGTTCACTTGTTGCACGTAACCTGTCGAAAGTGGCGTTTGATTACAATGTTGATGAAATAAAAAAGAAAGCTGAGCACTTTGCTGATCAGCTAGAAAAAGTTTTGATTAAAAATGGCCAAGCTTTTGTTTGTGTGAAAGTCGCGGCTGGCAAAACGAATAAAAGTATAAAAGCGACAGTGAAAACTAGATATAAAAGCTCTTGTGACGAAGGAGGAGAATTCTTTGGTTCATCAAGCTTTTATGCTCCAGTTTCAATGTTGATAAATGAAAAATACTTACCCATTTGGTTTGTTAACAAAAAAATCAAAGAAAACTCAGCTAGAACTAAGCGTAAATATAATGTAACTCTTCACCCGCGAAGCCTTGACAGCGAAGTTATGTGACAAGGTTAACTTGATCCCATACTCAACTTGAGTGATCTTTCTGAGCTGGCAATCTGGAGGTATGAATAAGAAAACGCTACCTCCACCACCAGATTTCGATTCGCCTGAAGAGGCGAAAGATATCATCCATTTTCTATGGAACAAGCTGGCCGAACTCGAAGACCGACTAAACCAAAATAGCCGAAACTCTTCTGTGCCGTCATCTCAACAGCCTTTGCACAATAAAGCCAAGAATACTTCGCCGAATCGGAAGAAATCTGGAAAAAAGCCAGGAGCTCAACCAGGTCATAAAGGCCACCGCCGACTGCTTCACCCCATTGAAGACAGTGCCTCGGTTGAGCAATATTTACCAAATAAAACATGCCATTGCGGTGGTTGTGTTATTCCAAATAGAAAGCCTTATAAACGACACCAAATCTTTGATTTGCCTGATATCTCTTACACTCTTGTAGAGCATCAGGTCTTCAAAGGAGAGTGCTCATGGTGTGGTGATAAGCATCAAGCAGAGCTTCCTACGGGTGTACCTGATGTTCAGATGGGCCCAAATCTACATAGCTTTATCGCAATTCAAGCGACGCAGCACCACCAAAGCATAGGTAAAATACAATCTATGCTGAAGGATGTGTTTCAACTTAACTTCTCTACAGGGGCGATATCAGCTGCACAAGGCCGAGTGACGGAGTACTTAGAGGATACTCACACACAGCTCCATGAAACACTTAAAGCCTCTCAACTGATTATGGCCGATGAGACCTCACATCAACGCAATAACGAAAAACGCTGGATGTGGGCAGCACTGAGTAATGACGCTGCTTTCTTTCAAATCAACAGCGGCCGAAACCAACATGCCGCAAAGCGATTGCTTGGCGAAGCCGTTTCACACCTTTTAGTGACCGACCAATACTCGGCCTACAAATACATTGATGAATCAAAACGGCAACTATGTTGGGCGCACATCTTAAGAAACGTCATCGCCATAGAGGAGAGTGTTTGTCCTGAAAATCAAAAAATCGGGGAAAAACTCGCTTTGATCGCCCACAGTGTATTCAGGTGCCATCATCGATATATCGAAGAGAAGATCAACAAAACCCAATACTATCGCCGGCTCAGGCGGTTGAGAAAAAGCTGGCTTCATTGGCTCAAACTGGGCAGTTATCAATGTTCGAAACGTTATCGAGGTCGGTGCCAAAATCTCATATCTGATGATGCTATGGTGTGGCGTTTTATGGATGACCCCAAGTGCCCATTAACGAACAATGCCGCAGAGCGGGTCCTCCGTAATTATATATTGATGAGAAAGTGCTGCTACGTGACTCGCTCATATCGAGGAGATCTGTTCCGTGAGCGCATGTTCTCACTCATAGAGACTGCCAAACTTCAGCAGATCTCGGCCTATAAATGGTTACGTGAAATCGTCGAACACCACATGCTTAAAGTGAATTATCAGGTGCCAGCATTCCTAGCGTAAACCACAGTCAATAGCTCGCGGGTGAAGAGTTACCGTTTGAAAGCCATCGAAAAGTTGCTTTTGGATTAATAGTTGTGACGAAAGGACTGAAAATTACGTCGAAAAGCAACCTAAAAAGCCTCTTTTGATAGCAGTTGACACACAGACTAACCAAACTATCATAAAAGATGGAATACCGCCCAAAGTCGGTCGCTGATAGCTAGTCATCGTTACCAAGAAATAGCATAAACCACTTCAAAATACTTACAGCCGAATGGCTCTACATAGTTAACCCATCTGGGGGATGTGACCCCCGATAGGGCACTCCTCCGCCTGAAATCTAACAGAACGGAGGAAACATCATGTTTCTATTCTTATTGTGTGCAGCGTTGTGCTGCTGCATTGCTGCTGTATGCGTTTTGCGCAGCACAATGCTTCTTACCTGCGACCAGCCAAAGGTCTCAGCTTCAAGGCTCCCTCCTGAGCCAGTCAAAAATGCTCGATCTCCTCCTGAGCAACAACCTGCAACTGATGTTGCTATTGTTGCGGAGCTGATGCTTCGCCCCCGTCTCTGTTTACCGTCAGGGAACAGAGACGGGGGTAGCTACCCCCGACGGAAGCCTTGAAGCTCAATGCGTCAGGGCTTTCGCACCGCGCACGAAAATGCACGAAAAATCCTGCTTATCTCAGGTTCCTTCCATCAATACAAGGAAACAAAGACGATGACATTAGCCGGATCTGCTACCGGTACAACGCATCGATGCAACGAACCAGGTAGTTGAACGAGTTGCTTTCTCCATAGCGATGTTCATTCGTAACTGTTTATCAGTAACTAAAACCGTGGGTATCGGGCTTATCTACCCTATGTGCCGAGCAAGATCTCGGAGGCCAAGCAGCAAGCAGAGCTGTTAGAAAAACTGCCTTATCACTTACCAATCAATGATGAAAAGCATGGCCGCTAGTTGAATAACCTGAGGGACGAGAGCAATGAGGTGCGAACGAGCAAATCCAGACGCTTACAATTTTGGCTTACAAAACAGGGATATGATCCGAGCTGGGTTAAATGCGCTAAAGGAAGATGTGCAAAGTTTTCAAACACGAGAAATACTCCATGATCGATGGCGGGTGTTTGCGACATGGGCCAAATCGGAGCTTGAGATAAAAGACATGCGCAAGCTGGAGACTCATCACCTACAACAATATGCTGCGCATTTGCGAGATCGCTTTGAGCGTGACCAGATCTCACCGGCGACTGCACAAAACTACATGAGTGCAGTTAATCGGGTGATGGAGATCGCCAGAGGAGATAATCAAGTGCGGGTAGATCCGGTGCGTGAAGGCGGCTTACCAACCAGAACCGGGGTTTGTGAACAAAGCCGAAGTGCCACGCCTGAGCTTCATAATCTGGCAATCTCAGCTGCGTCGGACCGAATTGGCGTGCTGCTGGATCTGCAACGGGAACTTGGATTGCGATTTGAAGAGTCAGCCAAGTTAAATGCTGAAGCCGCGCTTAAACAAGCGACAACAAAGTCTGTAATTGATATTAAAGATGGCACAAAGGGAGGACGCCACCGTTGCGTGCCCATCCTCTCTCAGCAACAAGTAGAAATTTTACAACGAGCGGCTGCAATTCAAGATGGTAGAAGCCTGATCCCTGCTCACCAGACCTATAAAGAATTTCGTCAAGACGCTTATAAAGAAGCCGCCCGTTTACCGGTAAATTTTCATGGAGAGCGCCACCATTATGCTCAAGAGCGCTACCTGACACTGATGCGAGCTGAATGCCCAGTTCGAGCGGAAGTTGGTCACGGTAGGCCTCACCATCAATACCTTGCTGAAAAACTGAAGATCAGCGTTTCACATGCGAGGGCATTGGATAAAGAGATCCGTACTCAAGTAGCAAGAGAACTGGGTCACGGTCGTATTGACGTAACAAACAATTATTTGGGCTGAAGATTATGGAACGATGGGTCAAACAACGATGCCACGAATATGTGCGTCACGGCGGTAAGATTGCGCGACGAAATATGGTTAAGCGGCTGATAACGGCACTGGAAGATATTGCGGCTAACGAGCATGGTGTAAAACAGCCAGCCCAGGTTGGCCGGGCACATATCCACCGTTACTACCATCGACGAGAAGAGCTTAGCGAAACAACACTGAGAGATCATTTTTACGCATTTTGCCTGCTATGGAAGTTGCTTGGCAGAAGCGGTGAACCACCAAAGCATTAAAACAACAGGATTGCGCCCAGAATGGGCAACTACAGAGTGCGCTATTACCAATGACCCCAGATAAAATGTAATTACTTTAGTGACCTAAGGCCACTGAAAACGAGGTAGCTGGCCGCGAAAAACAATCAGCATTTACTTAGCCTCCGACTTTCACATGTGAAAGTCGGAGCCCACCATCAACAGCGAGGGTAGCTGGTCACTAATGTGCGAGTATCCCCGTTTTTTAACACAAGGAAGCGAAATTCATCGTCAGGATGCCGCCACTCCTCAATGTTATCAGCGGTGCCGTACTTTTGAGCCTTATGCTGGCGAACCTTGTCCGTCAAGAAGGAGAGGCATAACTTAGGATGCTTTAAACGCTTAACCAGCGAAAGCCAAGGACTCTTAGGCTTACCTGAGTTGAGTCGCGATAAATACTGCTCGACAGCATGTTTGGTAATTCTCACCTTGCCCATCGCTGGCGTAATAATGGTCTGAAGCTCACAGAGCCCATCGTGCGAACCAACAGCAAGATCCACTATTGGAGTATCGTCAATCACTGGTAAAAAAAACCTGCGACCGTGAAACCTCGATGGTGACACCAACCATACGATTTCGCAGGAAGGCCGAATATTTAAAGGCATATTTTTTATCGGAACGCCCAAGAGCAAGCTTTTTGATTGCACCTTTCGATACAGTCAAACGATAACCGTTGCCAGAACCCGGCTCACGGCCAAGAACTTTCAAAACAAAGAGCAAATGTTGGATGGCATACAGCTCCGCAATCAACGCACTGTCGCTATGCTCAAACCCTAAAGTTACGTCAAGAATGCCGCCTCGCTTGGTGCCAACACGCCAGTATACATATGCTTGTGAGTCAGATTGTTTCTCGGAAAATGTCGTTAATGTCATCATCAGCTTGGCCTCTTACTCAGGAGTCATCTTGAGTGATGAACAGATGAGGCTGACCTTGCTCAAGCAGGTAAGGCGCGGTTACGCTTTGCTCACCGAACTGTAAGTTGCCAGACGCGATGTATAGATAGGCCCACTCAGGCAACTTTTTGCTGACTGAAGCATAGATTTGCTCCAATGGAAGAGTTGCGGTTTTTCCAGCCGTAACACGGAATCTATGATAGCGATACTTGTGATTGGAACTGAAAGTGTAGGCTTGAGTGCTGCTCTCGACGAACTCAGGGCTAACGTGGAGGTAAGGCTCAATGATCTGCGCCCGCATGTAGCAAAGATCGCGGTTGGTCATGCCCTGTTCATATTTTGGACATCCTAACTCATCGCTATAGAAGTAAAACTCAGTGATTTCATCATCGGTGGCTGATGTTTTTTCATAGCCAGCACCAAGCTCATTTAAAGTTTCCGACATCGCTTGCATCACCTGCTCAAGCAGCAGCTTCTGAGCCTGTTCTGGCGATTCGGCTTCAGATTGTGGCATCCAAGCTACGATGCTATTGCGTTGGGCTGGATCTGGGTTTTCCAGAGCAGCAGTGAGCAAGCCGATACCGAAGCCTTCTGAAAGGCTCATGCCCAAGCCCGCTGACGAAGTAAAAAGTAGCGTGTTTGCTGTTGCATCACCAGCGAAGCTCAGCGATTCATAGTCAGCTCGCGGGACTTTCTTGTCTTTTACATCATATAAACCACCAGCCTGTGCAATATTGTAAGCACGGCTGTGACTACTGTCGTAAACAGCAGGCTCTGAAGTTGAAACGCAGCCTGTGATTGCCAAGCAAGTCGTCAACGCGATTGCGCTAAAAAACTTATTCATCTCGATATCTCCATTTATTTGTATATATCCAGCGTCTCATGAAAAGCTAATAACGCAACCCCAAAACAAATACTTATTTATTTTTTTTAATATTTTACGTCAGAACAAAGATAAGCCCGCCATAAACAAGTGTGTGTGCCTTAGAAGGGCAACTTGATAGCTAAGCAGACGTCATCAGATATGAAAAAATGACAATAGATTTACCTGGAGGACAAAATGAAAATTATCACTATTGAAGATGCAATCAAAGAACTCAAAAACCAAATAGCTATCGGATCTGGAAGCCTGTTGGTTGGTGAGGTCAATATCGAGTATGACAACCAAGTCTTGGTGACATCGGGTGACGCACTAGATGAGATATTGAAAAATAAAGATTTGAATGCTCATAAAATCATGCTCAGAGCTATGTTGAATGTCTATCGCGGGCCACGAGCACTCTATTCAAGAACTGAAAATAAGATATTTCTTATTACAACGCCCGACCAAGAAAAAGCGAAGCAACTATACAGAACAATCAAGCAAGACCACCACTGTGATTAAAGCATAACCAAAAGGAGTTACCGCTACTGCGTGACTCCCACTTTCACATGTGAAAGCGTATCACTTTATGGTTATGTAATAGCCATTCCCCCAAATCATCCCACCTCACTCTTAAAATCACCGTCAAATAGCCCTGCTTGGACAGTTCCAGAGTGCTAATTATTCAGCTGGCACAGATACCATAATAATCGTCGACGAAATGAACTGAAATCAACTGAAAACTTTAGCGCCGCGGCCTTTCAACTAAGGACAGACTTATGAACCAAACAGTTATAGTCAAAAAAATTGGCTTAGTCTTGGAACAGAAAGAAAAGACGGTTCATCCGGAAAATCGATACCTGAATGGCTTTTCTGATACCATATCGCCAAAAATAGCCAGTTAATGTCAACTTCACTTCTTTACCATCGCTTTGGAATACGCGGCCCTTTCCATTATTGCTCTACAGAGTTTGATGGTGACGCGACCATCTTTCACGTAGCACACAATCCTCATATTAAATGTCCATCATGTCGTAGTCGTGATGTCATAAAAAAAGGTGGTAAGGTTCGCCGTTTCATCGCTACGCCAATTGGCACTAGCCCCTGTTACATCCAGATAGCAAACCAGCGGATTGAATGCCGAGCCTGTAATACACTCGGGTATTTGCCGCTTAATTTTGTTCCTCGTCCCAAGGTGCGTTACACAAAGGGCTTTGAACAGTATGTTCTCTCGCTGTCAGCCTTGAACGTCACCATCAATGCCATTGCCAAGCTATGTGGTGTCTGTTGGGATACAGTGAAAGATATTCAGAAGCATTACCTGCAAAAGCGATACTCTCAACCTTGTCTTAAAAACGTCACTCACATTGGAATTGATGAGATTTACTGTGGCTCAAAAAGTGGCTTCATGACGGTTGTGATTGATATGAAGACAAGTGCCGTCATTTATACAGAGAAAGGAAAGAAGGCCGAAAGCCTTAACGGCTTTTGGAAACGGAAGCCGCGTTGTAAAAAACCGATTGAAGCCGTCGCCACCGATATGGGACAGGCATACATCGCTTCGGTAAAACAGCATGCCCCGAAGGCTAAGTTGGTCATTGACCGTTTCGTAAGTGTTCACCAAGCCCCTATTGACAGAAAAAGTGTGACACTCAGCACTTGATCCATTTTTGGCTATTGAGTGAGCATTCCAGTGCTTCATCCTGTTTGTTATGAGCAGAAAGAAAGCCCCTAAATATCAAGAGGAACCGCCCGTAGCCTCTGACCTTAACGAAGCAAACGCACTGATTGAAGAGTTGTGGGAACAGTTGCGCCACCTTACCGATAAACAAGCTACTAACTCCAAAAATTCATCGAAACCACCTTCGTCTGACAACCCTAAGGACAAGCATGAGCGAAAAAAGATCAAAGCTCTAGTGGTTGCAATTCGAGAGGAGCTAAAGAAGGCCACACAGGGCATCAACGAAAACTCTCACGACTGAAAGCAACGGATGTAGTTATCGATTGTTTTCCTGAAGTGTGCCCTTGCTGTGCCCAGTCTGATATCGATGTTCAAGGTGGCCCTTACTACCGCCATCAGGTCTTCGATATTCCAAAACCCACTGTCGATATCACCGAATACCGTTTATTTTCAGGCCAATGTCGGCACTGTAAAGAAACCGTCAAGGCTCAAAAGCCTGACGATGCATCGCAAGGGATTATAGGGCCGAACTTATTAAGTTACATTGGAGTTCTTGCAGGGCAATATCACCTCAGTGTTCGGAAAATCCAATCTCTACTTAAAGAACAGCTTGGCACAACCTTTTCGGTCGGCGCGATTAGCGAAGCGCAAACGAAGGTCGCTTCAATGCTAACGCCATTGCATCAGGCGATAAAACAAGCGTTAAAGAAAGCGACTTTGATTCATGCTGACGAAACCTCTCATCACCGAAATGATGAAACGGGCCTTCGTTGGTGTTGGTTAGTGGCCAGTGATGACCTTGTCTATGAACAAATACTCTATTCACGCTCAACCTCCTCAGCAAAAAAGGTCATCGATGAAGACTATGCAGGCATTGTGGTTAGCGACCAATGCCCAAGCTATAACTGGATAGCCGCAGACCGTCATCAGTTATGTTGGGCACATGTGAAGCGCAATCTTCAGCAAATGGCGGATTATAGTGGCGGTGGCCACACCGCTTATATTGGCAAACATCTTTGTTTGCTGACGAACGCCATTTTCCATACTCGGCATCGTTATGAGCAAGGTGAATTGGATTATTCACGGTACTTGCGGCGAATGCACAGGCTACAAAAATCGTTCGATCATTGGTTGAGCAAAGGGACAGGTGTGATGGTCAAGCGGTATAGAGGGCGATGCAAGTTACTGCTTAAACATAGAGAGAGCTTGTGGGTTTTCCTCAAGAAAACGTCAATCCCCTTAACCAATAATGAAGCTGAGCGATGTATTAGAGGTTTTGTCATTCAAAGGAAAATTAGCTTCGGAACGACCTCGGATGCAGGTGATAAATTCCGAAGTAGGATACATACCCTCATCGAAACCTGCAAAAAGCGTGGCTTATCGGCAATGTCAGTGTTGAGTGAAATCATCACGGCTGTTGTGACGAAGAGACCGTACCCAAACGTTTTTGATCTATAAACTGCATATGTTTCTTCAGATCTGGTAAGTCAAGATACCTCGGTGAACGCTTAGAACGTCAGGCAAAGCTGGCGTTGAATAGAGGGTGAAAGTCCCTCCCGGGTAAGAGTTAGCCACTCGCCCGGTCCTCGAGCTATGCGCAGTGTCAGGTAACTGGCAATGTGAAGTGTTAGTAGAGGCATCTGTAGGCCAGGTATTGAGCCACGTTATCACCATATAGGAGGCGGTGATGTTGTTAAGTGAAACAGAAACCAACAATTGCCTGAGCGTAAAAGGCAAGCTCAAGGCAATGCCTCCCGGGGTCGGAGACCCTGTGCATGCAGAGAAATTCAACGTACGGAACCTGAGAGATCCTGTTCGGGCCTTTCAAACGGAAGGAGCCTGTAGTGCAAACCCGCAAGGTGAGCCGTAGGGATGAGCAGGAAGTCGGATGAACTCATAGTACCGCGGAAACCAGCGAACAAAACCAGTGAAGTGGTTGCGGAGTTGGTGGAGGGAAGGGGTTCAACCAAGAGCAACAGCCAACACTGCGCCCCCGGCCGGACTCAGCGCCGGATTTCCGGGACGTCCCGCTTGCTGGCTGTACGTCAACTTGCAAAGAGGAACAAGAAACAAACATTTAATAATCTGTTCTCACTCATAGATGAAGAGTTACTTGTCACGAGTTTTAACCAACTCAAAAGACAATCAGCAGCAGGATGTGATGGTGTTACCTGGCAGGCCTATGAACAGACATTGCCTTCTAACATTCAGGCACTCCTACTGTCGCTGAAACTGGGGCGGTATCGTCCAAAACCAGCAAGGCGAGTCTTCATCCCCAAGGAAGATGGCTCACAAAGGCCACTTAGTATCATCTGTCTGGAAGATAAGATAGTACAACAAGCGGTTGTCACTATCCTCAACCAGATTTATGAGATGGACTTCCTTGGTTTTTCCTATGGCTTTCGGCCTGGGCGAGGGCAACATGATGCACTTGATGCGTTATCAGTTGCTATTAAACGCAACCAGGTAAACTGGGTACTGGATCTGGACATCAGCAAGTTCTTTGACACCATTGAACACGACTGGATGCTACGGTTCGTGTCACACAGGGTATCTGATAAGCGTATGCTCAGGCTGATCACCCAGTGGCTGAAGGTAGGCACGCTGGATGAACATGGGCACAGAATGCAGTCCGATATCGGCTCACCACAGGGTGCTGTGATCTCGCCATTGCTGGCTAATATTTACCTCCACTATGTCTTTGACCTGTGGACACATAAATATAGACAGGCATGCCTAGGTCGAGTTAGCGTAGTGCGCTACGCCGACGATAGTGTCCTGGGGTTTGAGTCGAAAGAAGACGCGGAGCAATATCTGGTAGCGCTATCAGCCCGGATGGAAAAGTTTGGGTTGAAGCTCCACCCGGATAAAACAAAGCTGATCCCATTCGGAGCGAGTGCGGCAAGAGAAGCGCACGAAGCCAGGGAGCGGAGCAGCAGTTTCGACTTCCTCGGTTTTACCCATTATATGGGGCGGACCCGAAAAGGGTGGTTCACGGTGAAGCGGAAGACCAAGCGCTCTCGATTACGAGGGCAGCTTAAGCAGATCCGTCAGGAGCTTAAAAGAAAACGACTGCACCGGCCAATAGGTGAGACAGGTTCATGGCTGAACAGGGTGGTGATGGGGCACATGAATTACTATGCGGTCCCGCATAACCTGAAATCAGTTGGAATGTTTATTCTTGAAGTAAAGAAAGCATGGCTACAAGCCCTGAAAAGGCGAAGCCAACGCAAAAGGATGCCGTGGGAGCGATTCAGTCATTATCTGGCATTGTGGATCCCGTCCCCACGAATAATGCATCCATACCCTGATAAGCGATTTGACGGTATGACTCGAGGTAGGAGCCGGATGCGTTAGTAGCGCACGTCCGGATCTGTGCGGGGGGTGGCAGGTGACTGCCATTCCTACCGCGACCCTTTATTACATCAAATTCCATATAAATTCTAACGCGACGTCTCAAAAAAGAAACAACTTGAAATTATATTATACTTTAATTAGTTATTAGTTATTGTTAATGTTATGTCTCTATAAACTAACTTTATGAGTATTAATCAATGTTAACTAAATTATATGTCAAAACAACCTTATTCTTATCACATTTTAAAAGTGATGAACGTGGTGTAACAGCAATTGAGTACGGTCTAATCGGTGTCGCAATGGCAGTTTTGGTTGCTTTTGCTGTTAGTGAGGATGGTGGATTTATTAAGCAATTAAAAGAGGCTTTCACTACAATCGGATCTAGCATCTCTACAGCGAAAGATGCAGCAAAATAGTACATAGTAAATAAAAAACACTAGAATTTTTTATTCTGGTGTTTTTTATCCAAAATCATTTGAATTTCACAGTACAAATGTTGGCTTTTTGTTTATTATGTTATATTTATTAATGTTGATGGTGATGTGTTTGTATGTATCTATTGTCGATTTTCTTCATCGTAAAATACAAAATAACGCTTTGCTTTTACTCCTCTTGTTGCAGAGTTTTCTTTCACCATTAGATCTTCAGATTACAACCTTTTTGCTGGTGCTAGGGATAGGGTTAATACTCTATGCTCTGATTTGGATTGGAGCTGGTGATATTAAATATGCCGCAGTGTTGTCACTGACAATCCCTCTCAATGACCTACCATGGGCCTATATTATGACGGCGTTTGCCGGCGGTTTTTTAGCAGTTATTTATTTGATTACTAGAAAAATTATAAGCAATAAGGTGAATATTCAAGAAGGAATCCCGTATGGGATAGCAATTAGTGTTGGATTTTATTTAATAATTTTAACTCAAAATACGCCACATATTTAAACCTCCAAGAATGGGCACATTATGAGATCTCGACTGGTTTTACTTGTTGCTATTGTTGCCTTGATCGTAGGCGCGCTTGGCGTTGTCGACTTGTTCAAGAGTCAACCTCAACCCGAAGCTGTCGCTGAAGTGGTCGATAACAAAGATGAACAGCATGTTGCTGTATGGATGACCACCGAAGCTTATGAAAAAGGACATGCGATTAGTGCACAAGGAGTTATCAAACAACAGCTCCCACTTAGTGAAGCACTAACGCTTGGCGTCAGAGAAGACGCACAAATCAGTTTTTCACCATCCGTTTTATTAAACCGAAGCCTAAATCCAGGCGATGTTGTGTTACCAGAGTACCAAGTTTCTCCCGGTCAACCAGGGTATATCGATCTACTGGTAACGGAAGGCATGACCTTGTATCCACTGCAAGTAAGTGCTCAGAACTTAATCAAAGATTACATTCGTCCTGGCTCATATATCGACATTCTTACCGTGAGCTCTCCAAACGCTAACCTTGCTGAAAATATGGATAAGCCGAAGCGCTTTCGAGGTGTAAAAGCGTCCATGTTCCTAAAACATGTCAAAGTACTCAATATTGGTGATGGCGAGGGTGAAAACAGCAACATTACCGCTCGAACACCAAATAAAGAAGACGGTATGACGACGGTGGTTATCGAAGTGAAGCCAGATGAGTTGGCAAAGCTAGCGTTGGCTCAACGAACTATGCATATCGAAATTTATCGAAGCCAAACCTATACGCAGCCGGAATACGCGGAAGTACGCAATGTTATCGACAATTATACCGGAATCGAAGAGTTACGCGGTAACGTTAATGATCCTAGAGAGGCATTGTAATGATGATACACCATCGAATTAAGCAAGTACTGTGCGTCTCCTTTACCTCTCTTTTGATTGGCTTGCTTTCTATAACAAACACTTTTGCTGCTGACCGATCTATCACACTTAATGACGGTCAGCACATTCAATTAAAGATGCCGGTTGGAAAGGTGTTTATCAGTAACCCTGATATCGCCGACTACAAAATCATTAATGACAATACGCTAGTGGTTTTTGCCAATGGCATTGGTCAGTCTCGCTTGATTGTCTATGGAACAGACGATGATGTGTTGCTTTCTGACCGCATCATCGTTGATTTGGATCTAAGCGAGGTTAGACGTCAACTCAAGTTCCATTTTCCTGATGCCAAAGTCAAGGTTCAATCGGTGGGCGAGCAAGTCGCAGTGAGTGGTGTTGTTGATTCTGAAGAAACTCGTGATGATATTTATCGCATGGTGGCAACCTTACTTGGACGAGCAAAAACCGAGAAGTGGGAGAAAGTCGAAAAGCTGGAGTTCAAATCTGACTATTCAGCTCATGAAGAGCCAGAGAGCATGGTTTTCGCTCGCAATATGACTTGGAAAGGAATCATTGAACGCATTAAGGTTGCAACGACACAACAGGTAAACGTCAAAATCTCAGTCGCTCAAGTTAATGAATCTTTTAGTAAAACAGTTGGGGTCGACTGGAGTTCTATTGGTTCTAAAGCGGGTGAGTTCGTATTTGACCAATTTGATGCGGCAAACCTAAGTACCTTGATCACTGCATTGGGTGATGATCAGGTTGCAGAAGTCTTGGCGGAGCCGAACCTGACGGTACTTTCCGGTGAATCGGCGAGCTTCCTTGTCGGTGGTGAAGTGCCTGTCATTGTATCTGACAGCAACGGAGTAAATATTTCGTTTAAAGAGTTTGGTATTAAGCTCGACCTTACAGCAAAAGTACTTAGTCAAGACAAAATCCGAATGCAGCTAGCTCCGGAAGTGAGCGAAGTAGAAAGCTACGTTGAAGCAATAGGGATTCGAGTCCCGCAATTGGCTTCACGACGTGCAATGACAACCGTTGAACTGGCAGACGGAGACAGCTTCATCCTTGGCGGGTTAATGAGCAGTGCTGATTTAGAGAAAATGCAAAAGATCCCTTTCATTGGCGACATTCCTATACTTGGTGCTGCATTTCGTAAAGCAACGACAGAAAGAAAGCGAACTGAGTTGATCATCGTGGCAACAGTAAACCTCGTGGAACCAATCAAACCGAAAGATATTCAGCTGCCACACATCAAGAAAACCTCAACGTTAGCGCGTTGGTTGAATATTGATTCTGACGGTAATTCTAACACGTCATCGGATGCGACGATTCGTCTGCTATCTGAAGGAGGGTTTATTCAATGAAGAAGCTAGTACTTATTGCTTTATTGACATCGTCACTCTTTGGTTGCGCAACAGAGCGATATTTTGGCGGAAATGGCGCTGAAGCCGTGGTGTATAAAGAGCATCATAGCTTTGAGTTTGCAGTAAAGAATCGTGCAGAAACAGAAAAGCAGATTAAGCAACTGATTCAAAAAATCGAATCGATGGATAAAGAAGCCACTTACGTGATCGATTACAAATCCGCGCGCAGTAAAACGATGTTAAAGAAGACATTTGAGCAGTATCCGTCACACATTATTGCCCCGCAAAGAGTGGAATATCGTTATACGCCAGCTTTACCAAGTGATCTGAATATCCAAGTGACGTTAACGCGTTTACAAACCCAGCAATGCTCGCCTGCACAGATTCAAGTTCAGTTAGGTGAACCAGACTGTTTTGTTGAATCGATGCGTCTTAAACAAGTGTCCTACAAGTCTAGATTGGTAGGAGAATAATAATGTTTGATTTAACTAAAGCATTAACAACGAAAGCAAAACCGGCACAGTCTTCGACGACAGGTGTTGCTGGATGTACGTTGTTTTATCAATCACAAGAGTGTTTAAGCCTTGTTCAGGAAGTGTTTCGATTCGAAGGTTGGAATGACCCAGAATGTGTAAGAGCTAACGCAGGCTTAACCAAGCTGACGGAACAACATAGCAGTCATATTGTTATCCTTGAACTGAACGAATCGAACAACGTCGTTGAAGATGCTAAGTCTTTCGCTAGCAAACTACCAACACACAAAGGTGTCGTGGTCATTGGGAAAGAAGATGCAATTTCGACGCTTCGTTCCCTCAAAGACATGGGCTTTTACTACGTCTTTTGGCCGGTGAACAAACAAGAGTTCGCAGACTTCTTAAACCATGTTAGTAAGAACTTGAAGACGTTCTCTGGTGTCAGCCAGAAGCGTAAGGCGAAGCGTGTAGCAGTGGTGGGTTCAAAAGGTGGTGTTGGTGCATCATTCATTACTACTGAATTGAGTTCGTTACTATCCACTCAAGGTTCCGATACCATTTTGGTTGATCACCAATACGCAGATACCAATATCGATGTTTTGTTGGGACTGAAAGATTTTAAACCGCGCGGTATCGATGAGTTTACTGCTCCCTTGCATGAAATGGATGTAGAGGGGGCGCTTAGCTACCTGTTTAACGCACGAAAAAATCTGCGTCTGTTGGCTATCGATGGCGACATGAGTCAAAGCGATATTCTCAACTATAACCAGACGCTCTGTGATCTTTTAGCTCGAAACACGAACTTCATTATTGAAGACTTCTCGGGCGGTGTGGACTTCAAAGTTGAACCTCAACTCTTGGTAGAAAACTTTGATGTGGTAGTGCTGGTTTTGGATGCGTCGGTTTCTTCTGTAAGAAGTGCCAAACGACTGTTTGAGAAAATTTCTAATTTACAGCTCACATTATCGTCCCGAACTCGTGTGATTACATTGGTGAATTATCACCGCCCGGAAAACGCGTATGTATTACAACGTCCTGACCTTACCAAATACTTAGGTGCGGATGTTGACCTCGAAGTGGGGTACTGCAAGTCGTTGTCGCACATCATTATTGATGGCAAACGAGGTCATAAGCACGATCGTCATATTAACCGTTCTATGGAACTACTGGTCAAGCTGATTAATGGTCAACCTGTTGATCAAAAAGGCATGGGATCTTGGTTGAAGAGGGTGCGTGCTAAATGAGTTCGAATAAAGACTTATACCTTGCGTTTCGCGGGCAAATATTTGAAGCACTAGATGCTGAAGTGGTTCAGAAAATGAGCCGCCGAGACTTAGAGGCTCAAATCCAAGCCGCTGTTGATCTTCTTGCAAACAGCTACCAACGTCCGATCACTTCGATGATGAAGTCAGGCTTGGTGAAAAGCTTAATTGATGAACTGTTTGGCTTAGGTCCATTGCAGCCTTTGGTTGAAGATCAGTCTATCTCTGACATCATGGTAAATGGACCTAACAACATCTTTTTTGAAAGACACGGTAAAGTCCAAAAGTCAGAGGTGTCTTTTGTCAACGAAGAGCAGTTGTTAGCAATTGCTAAACGCATTGCTTCGCGTGTTGGACGACGTGTTGATGAACTGTCTCCAACGGTTGATGCCAGACTTGAAGATGGCAGCCGTGTGAATATCGTTATCCCACCCATTGCGTTGGATGGGACCTCGATTTCAATACGTAAATTCAGAGAGCAGAACATCGGCTTTGAAGATTTGATTGGTTTTGGTTCTATGTCTCCTGACATGGCGAGAGTGCTGATGATTGCGTCTCGTTGTCGAATGAATGTGCTGATTTCTGGCGGTACGGGCTCAGGTAAGACGACGCTGCTTAACGCATTGTCTCAATACATCGCTGAAGATGAGCGTATTGTCACCATAGAGGATGCGGCGGAATTACGCTTGCAACAACCTAACTTGGTTCGATTGGAAACGCGAACTTCGAGCGTTGAGCAGACTGGGGCGGTGACGCAGCGTGATTTGGTGATTAACGCACTTCGTATGCGTCCAGACCGAATCATTCTTGGTGAGTGTCGTGGCTCTGAAGCGTTTGAAATGTTGCAGGCCATGAACACGGGACACGATGGTTCTATGTCTACACTGCACGCCAACACACCGAGAGATGCGATTGCGCGTGTGGAATCGATGGTCATGATGGCGAACTTAAATCAGCCGCTTGATGCGATTCGAAGAACCATCGTCAGCGCTGTGCAAATGATTGTCCAGGTTAACCGACTGCGCGATGGGTCTCGTAAGATCACCAGTATCTCTGAAATCGTCGGCTTGGAAGGCGATAGTGTGGTGATGGAAGAGATCTACCGTTTCCGTTATGACGATGCACATTTTGGAGAAACCGTTAAAGGTGACTTCGTAACCAGCGGCATCATGCAACGATCTGAGCTTGTAAAGAAAGCCCAATTCTTCGGGCTGTATGACGAGCTGATGGCATCGTTTAAGGGGATATAACATGCTTTGGCTCTCACTTATCCTCTTTGCGTTCGTACTGCTTTTGGTCAGAGACTCAAAGGTCAAAAAGGTCGATCAGTTTTTCAACATTGAAGAAGCTGAAGCGGAAAACTTCAATGCTATCAACGTAAAATCACTGGTACGAAAACAAAGTTGGCAAAAGTTCAAAGAGTCTATTTCTCCAACACTAAAAGTACTTGGACCACGTTCATCGCTGTATATCGCTTTGTATATCACGGCGAGTCTCATCGCCTCTTGGTACGTCGTGGTTAAGTTGTTTTTGATGACGAACACCGGGTTGATCGTAGGCTTGTCTTTGGTGTTTACCATTATGGGTTACCGCTACCTAGTGACAAGAAGGCGACGTGATTTTAAAAACACTTTCCCTGATGCGCTAAACATTCTGATGAGCGCGGTAACCGCGGGTAACAGCTTAATGCAAGCCATCAGTTATGTTGGCGAGGTGATGGATAACTCGATTGGGCGCGAGTTTAAACTGATGGGGGACCGACTTAAGTTGGGTGAGTCTCCGGAAGTGGTACTTCAACGTTCGTGTAAAAACTACCCTTACCCAGAGTTTCTGTTTTTCACTGTAACCCTTAGAGCAAATATTGCGCGAGGCGGTCAGCTGAAAGGCGTACTAGCAAGACTTATTCGAGTTTTGGTGGACGCAAGAACCCTAGAGAAAAAGAAGATGGCCATGACGTCTGAAGCGCGAATTTCTGCCAAGATTGTTGCGGCAATTCCGTTGATTTTCATGATCATTCTAAACTATGTAAACCCTGACAACGTCAATTTCGTCTTGTATGACCCTTCTGGTCGTATCGTGTTGTTTTATGTACTTGGCAGTGAGTTATTTGGCTTGTTCATTGTTTGGTTGTTAGTCAGAGGAGTACGCGCATGATGCTATTGATTGCCCTTATAGTACTGTTTGTTTCGTTGCTTTTCTTGATTTTCGATTCGTTTCGTACAGAACAACGACGCAAAAAAGTCGCCCTTTATATTGGCGGCGATGCTGTACGTGCGCCTTCCCGTGTTAACCGCTTTTTTGTTCGTTTCGGTAAAGAGCATCGACAGGAGCTGGAACAAAAACTCATCGAGGCCGGCTATTACAACACAGAGTGGGCGAAGTTCTACTTCCCTGCCAAATTAGCGGTGCTTGTGGTTGTTACAGGATTGGTGTTGTTGTCGGATATGACAGCAAATAATCAGCTAATCATCATTATTTTTACGCTTATTGGCGTGATTGTCTTGCCGGATACTTTGCTTCAAATGCGACGCAAGATGTTGATCAGTAAAACATCATCTCAGTTACCGTACTTGCTGGACATGATGTCAGTTTGCGTGCAAACCGGTATGACGATTGAGGCGGCATTGGTTTATCTGGGTAAAGAGTTGGCTGAGTTTGACTCTGACCTTTGCTACCAAATAAAACGTACCTCAGATTCGGCAAAGATCCACGGGCTAGAAAAAGCGCTAAATGACCTCAGTGATCGTATTCCAACGCCGCCAATACGAAGCTTCGTGCTGACTATCATTCAAAACTTGCAATACGGTACATCGGTGACTCAGGTGTTGAGCGATCTCGCTGAAGACATGCGAAAAGTGCAAATCCTGACCGTTGAGGAAAAGGTAGGCAAACTCTCCGCTAAGATGAGTGTCCCGCTGATCCTCTTCATCATGTTCCCGATCGTTATTCTGATTCTCGCACCGGGAATCATGCAAATGACATTAAATATTTAGGAGAGTAACCAGTGATTGGAAAACGCATTTCTCTCGTTTTGTTAGTGCTGGGCGTGTTGGCAGGTTGTCAATCGACACCTTCGCAGCAGAGTCAGCTACAAGATGACGTCGCGAGCATGGAAAAAGTGAAAAACTACGATGGTTTAATCTCTCACTACAAATCTCAGTTAGAGCAGGGTTCGCAAGATCCCGAAGTGAAAGAAAAGCTGGCATGGGCGTATTTCCATAAAGGGGATATCGAGTCGGCAAACTTTTATGTTCAGCATTTGCAAAAAGAGGGGATAGAGAGCCCTGACTTGTACCAGTTAGAAGGGCAAGTGTTTGATGCAAAAAATGACACTGATAGCGCGGTAGAGGCGTATTTATCTTCCATTAAAACGGGTAATGAATCGGGACAAATCCATGTATTACTGGGTGTGTCGTACGCCAAGTTAGGCAAATACGAAGAGGCTTACCAAGAGCTGAACAATGCACGTTTGCGTGGTTATGATGATGTCGCGATCAAGAACAACATCGCGATGATTCATATGGCAAATGGTGAATACGAGCAAGCCATCGAAACACTGATACCAGTACTAAAAGATAATCCGGAAAATAAAGTAGTGAAGGCAAACCTAGCGATTGCCCTTATGAAAGCGCAGCAGATGGATGCGGCGAAGAAACTACTCAAAGGTGATTTTTCGGATCAAGAGCTCCACAGTATCGCCGTCGAATTAACTCAATATAGGAGTTAATGATGAAATTGCTTTCTAAACAAAAAGGGGTAACGGCGATCGAGTTCGTCATGGGCGCGCTCGTTTTGTTCTTTGCCACTTTTGCCATCTTTGAGTCGAGTTACCAAATCTATGTTGTGAACATGACGGAATATTCTCTTCGAGAAACTATACGAAACACCAAGATTTACGAGGGCAAAGGCATAAATCAGCAGTACGAGGACAAGTTTAAATCTCTGATCGAAGCTGATGGTAACTTGTGGCATTTCTTAATCGATAGCTCGCGATTTTCTATCAAAGGTCGTTACTACAAAACCTATGATGACTTCATTGCGAATAGAGGCTATTCGGATGAGGGCTTGAACTTCAAATACAACTTAGCGGAGATAACGGTCACCTATCGTTACTCTCCGATCATAAAACTTGCCGGTGCAGCAGATCGAGATATCTCAAGCACAATGGTACTGAACTTAGAGCATGAGGGGTGGGTGGAAAGATGACGCTCCGTAAACAAGGTGTATGTTCTCCAAAACGCCAAAAAGGCTCATTTACGGTTGAGCTTGTGTTTATTCTTACTGCGTTATGGGGTGTTTACCTTTTTTCCGCGGATTTGAGCTATCAGTTACTTTTGCGAGCCAAGCTTGATCGTTCTAGCTTTGCGTTGGTGAACGTAATCAAAGAGCGTTCGCGTTACTTTGAGGGCGACGTGTTAGGTGGAAAAAATCTAGCGGTAACCAATGCCGATTTAGAAGACTTATCCAAAGTCGCGAGTCGAATGCTCGGCACGCCCCCAAACGATGTGGCTATCAAAATCGAGTCATTGACCAATAAAGTGAATGTGGCGGTATTTACCAGCAGTAAATACAACAGACTAAATTGCAAAACGGATTCAATACTCGCACACGCAGATTTGGCTCCGGTGGAAAAGGGCGTGGTGTATCCATTGTACCGCGTCAGCCTTTGTGAGGAGCAAAGCTCTTGGTTCAAGCCGTTCTTTAATGGCGGTACTGGCACAACCGTAAAAGTTGGCTCTTCTTCAATAATGCCAGGGAGATAGTGAAATGAGAATGCAGCAATATCAGCATCGAAGTCTCCAACAACAAAAGGGCGTCGCCGCTGTATGGATGGGCTTGTTGCTCGTGCCTATTATGGGCGTCACTTTTTGGGCTGTTGAGGGCACCCGTTATGTGCAGGAGTCGAGCCGACTAAGGGATTCAGCGGAAGCTGCGGCAATGGCCGTTACGATTGAAGACCAACCGGGTGCAGCCCGTGCGCTGGCAACGAAGTATGTCGAAAACTATGTGAGAGATATCAAGTCAACCAACCTTTCTGCTCAACGTTTTTATCAAGCGGAAGATAAGGATACTGGTGCTCTTGAGTATATCCAATACACAGTGAACGCCAGAACAACGCATGACTCTTGGTTTGCAAGCAGCTTTATCCCATCGTTTGATAAGCAGCAGGAATTAGCTGGACGATCGCTGGCAAGAAAGTACCCTGCTTATCTTGGGGATAACAACATTGATATCGTTTTCGTCTCGGACTTTTCTGGCTCGATGAATGATAAGTGGGGCTCAAGTCGGAGCAAAAAAATTGACGATTTGAAAACCGCGATCGATCAGATATCAAACAAGATTCTTTGTAAAAAAATCCGTCAAGACTTCGTCGACGGAGAGTGGAAAGACGTTTGTGATGAGCCTGGAGAAGACACCACCGGAGACAAACTGCTTAACCGAGTTGGTTTTGTGCCGTTTAACGTTCGCACCAGAGAAATTGTGGCAGGCAATAGAGCCAATGCGACAAGCCAACTAAGTTACAAGAACGGGTACAAGGCTTATTTGTCACCTTATAGTTACAACGATATCGATTGGGACTACTGGCGCACGTATTCGGCAAGCGAAGTGTACTATTGTGCTTATCGGCAGTCGTACTGCCAAAGTCCTCGGTCAGAGAATCAGAATTATGCCAAACGTATTCGTGATGTTCTCGAAGCAGATCGCTACGCCGTAGCTGATGTCTACAACTATGTTGATTTACCGACTTCGGTATCGACCATGTTTACTGATAAATCAGGATTAAAGCCTAATTTCTATGGTGTGAGCGGCACCCGACTGTTTAATGCTCATGGTTCTTCATATTCATCGCAATTTTATAACATCCCATTGTCGAACAAACTTTCAGATTTGGACTCGATTAAGTCGATGTGGGCAGACGGTGGTACCGCAGCGTTTCAAGGCATATTAAGAGGGTCTCAAGTTCTTCATGATGGAGACCCAAACAGTACCGATGAAGAAGAGCAGCAAGCTTACAACAAGAAAATCAAGATGTTGCTGATTTTGAGTGACGGGCAAGAAAGCCCTAACAACGGCATTCTGAAGGGGCTAGTAGACAACGATATGTGTGATAAAGCCAGAGCAGAGATTCCGGGCTTATACATCGGTGTTATTGGTATCGATTTCCGTGCATCTCAACAAAGTGGTTTTCAAGACTGTGTTGTTAATCCAAGTGAAGACATCATTGATGTATCTAACTTAGATGAATTGATTGAAAAGATAGAAGAACTCATCCGCAAAGGCTCAAAAACAAGCGGAATAACTAAGTTGTACTAGAGGAAAATATGAAAAAGTTAGTCATTGGTGCATTCGCTATCTCGACGTTGCCGTTTAGCCTGATAGTTAAGGCAGAAGAGGGGATTAGCGTTTATTGCGACAATACCTTCAGCGAGTACCAACATAGTATCAAAGTGGATGACGTTGTCGGAATTGCTCAACATCGACAGGGCTTTTTACAAATAGAGCAGAAGTCTAACAATGGTGAGCTCAAACAAGCATTGGCAGGTAAATCAAAGTTAGGGTTGGATCAAACAGGCTGTACGACATGGATTAGCAATCAACATAACAATCATCAAGGTGATGGCTTGGTTGCGCGTCTGCATTTTGGTTTTGATAAATCCAACTTAACACCAATGGGCAGCAAAGCCCTGGATCAACTCGCAGGTTCGCTTAAAAATAGCGATAGTGCTATTGCGGTAGATGGTCATACCGACAGCAAGGGCTCTGAAGGCTATAACCAATCGTTAGGCTTGCAACGTGCGTTGACAACGTCTAACGGTTTGATTGCGCAAGGCGTGGATAAAAGCCGTATTGTCGTTCGTTCATTTGGTGAAACTCAGCCGATTGCGTCGAATTCAACCGCTGAGGGGCGAGCACAAAACAGACGCTCAGAAATATGGGCTTCTAAGAATGATCAGGCAAAACCAGATCAAATAAAACCAGACGAAGTAAAGCCAACGGAATAGGTTTTAATCGTAGAGCGTTCACCTTGCCTAAAACGCAAGGTGAAGCATTAACAACAATGGTGTCGTGGTGGGGCAATTTGGAGTGGCAGTGAGTAAATCTAAAACAATAATAGCCATTATGGTGGGGGTAGCGTGGAGTGGTATGACCGCTGCCTCAGAGCTCATTAACTTTAACGAGCAAGATACATTAAGCAGCATTAATACTGCTTACGACCAGCAGTACAGTGCGCTGAGAATTGATGAAAACATCTCGCACTACAATAAATTGAATGCTGAAATAGAGTCCACCAAGATCAAATTGGCGACCAATGTCGAGATGATCAAATCTGACTCTAATCGCTTGAAAGACAAGTTGGTTGATGGTGTATATGACGAATCCTTAATTCTGACTTTGCGCAATATGTCTGCCAAAGTGAATTCAATGAAAAATGAAATTGAAACCGCAGGGAAGTTGTTGGTCGAAACTAAGCAGCAATTGTCACAAGACCAACAAGAGGCAAGTCAAATTGAGCGGGTGAAGAATGACGCACTCCTTGCTCTGTACGAAAAGATAAAAGCGCGTCATTTGAATGAATCAAAACGTGTGATAAACGATACTTATTCTGGTCAATTGCAGTGTAACGTTGCGGAAAGTTTATCAACGTGCGTAAACCGAAATCTCCCTTCTATCAAGAACGCTTTTGTATTAAGCAAAGGTGGTTTATCTCGAATCAAACTCACGAGCTTTAAAGTCGTGGATGCAAACCAAAAATTAAACGGCGACCTTTCTTTCACTGCTGACGCAAGTTACAAGCACAATTACAGTGCGAATACAGAGGTTGAACTGAGACAAGCACTTGATCTTGATAACGTGCGCTTTGTGTTCCGTTCAAACTCACCACAAACGGTTTTCTACATTAATGACCAGAAAGTCGGCTCTGGCGAGCGAGTGGATGTAACGGGCAACTATGTGGGTATTTATAGTGTGCGAGCCGTGAACAATCATAAAACTCAGTCGCTTAAGCTAAATCTTAAAAATGGTGGCGACTACTTCTTCCCGTTTGCGAGCAAAGCCAGTGCTCCGAAGGCGGTCCCTACACGTTTAGCGGTAGAAGACAAGACTGATGCGAACAGTGAAAAGGCTCAACCTAAAGATACAGTAAGATTCTCTGAGAGTTTGTTACCACCTACAGTCATCGCTGAGCTGGAGTCTGCAGAAGAGCCCGATCTTCAGCGTTACACCAATAAGGTACTGTACAAAGATGAAGCCTTTACTTATCTATTGCCAAGATTCAGAGGTAACAAAAAGTCTCATGACATCTTCTTAAGTCAGGCTGACGCACAGAAATATTGTGAGCGTCTATCGTCTCGTTTGCCAAACAAAGCCGCTTATGAATACTTGCGCCTCTACACCTATCTATCTTCGGGAGATTACTGGACGAAAGATGGCAAAGTGTATTCATCGGAGAAGGATGAAGAATTGGATCAAGCATTTGATACAAATAAGTTCATTTGTATGGTGAACATGAACTAGATTAATGAGTCGGTCAAACTTCAGAAGCTTACGTTCGATGTTATCAACATGAAGAAATAGCTCATCGATACAGGTGGTAGCTAAAGCTGGAAGATGAATTTTCATTGCTTCAAATTCATTGCGTAATCGTTCTGGTGATAGCGGAGCAATGACCCCAAACTCAGAGAGTAAACCTCGAATACGGTTACACACTGACGTTCTTTCTTCGTTCAACCCTTGCCTAGCTCGATGTAGGCACTGGATGGATTGTTGTTCTTCAGATTTGATGCTAACAAATCTCATATGAGGACGTTGAACCGCTTCACAAATCGCTTGGGCGTCAGCAGTGTCATTTTTTCCTGTTCGACCTGACAATCGATAAGGGGAGACAAACTTAGGAGCAATAAGTCGAACTTCATGTCCTACTTTTTCAAAAGCTCGGGCCCAAAAATGAGCGCTGCTAAAAGCTTCCATTCCAATCAAACACGGTGGCATGTTTGCTACGGTTTCTAGGGCGTGTTGATCTTTGCTGTACATTTCGTATTCAACAATACATCGGTAGCCACATTAACATGAATGCCAGCGATAACATGCTGGCATAATTTCTTTCTAGCTTGTCATATCTACTTGAAATAGCTCGATAATGCTTAATTCTCGCAAAGGCATTTTCAACCAAGTGACGATACTTGTATAGACACCAATCCATGCTGTCTTTGTCTATATCTTGTCCGTAATTGCGTTTAGCAATTACCGTTTCTCCGCCACGTTCCTTAACAAAAGTACGGAAAGGTTCGCTGTCATATCCTTTATCACAAACGATGGTATTAACTTCATCGAGTTGCTCAACTAAGCTTTCGGCATGTACTATATCGTGGCGTTGTCCTTCTGATAAATCAAAGCAAATCGGTAGGCCGCCACTATCTACGGCTAAGTGAATTTTGGTTGAGTTGCCCCCGCGACTTTTTCCTATTTGCTCTGAGCTTTCAGTCGCGGCACCTGTACTATGCTGATGCGCTCGAACTATAGAGCCATCAAGAAAGACCCATTCAAAATCAGCCATGCTAGATAAGCTTTTGAAAAGTTTATCTAAAACCCCTTTCTTTGACCAAAGATTAAATCGTCTGTAAACAGTACTCCACTCTCCGAACTCAGAGGGGAGATCTCGCCAAGGAACACCTGTTCTCATTCGATAAAGTATTCCTTCAAATGTCATTCGATGTTCAGTTTTATCGTAAATACGACCTGTACTTTTCATAACTTGGAGTAGCAGTTCCCAGCGAATATCAGTTAACATTGTTCTTGGCATGGTATTGGTTATGGTTTTACTTTTGGTGTAAGCGCTTAATGAACCACACCTTACAACTTAATTCATCGTTTGCCATAGTGCCTTTTTTATCGGAGGTACTATGGATCAACAAAGTAAACGAGAGCACTGGGCTGCCATTCTAGAACAGCAGCAACAAAGTAAATTAAGCATCAAACAGTTTTGCATCGAGCAAAAACTAAGTTATCAAACGTTTCATTATTGGTCGAAAAAGCTCACACAACTTGAGCCTGAAACCAAGGTGCAGCCCATAGTAGTATCGGAGCTAACCGCCAGTACCAGCTGTGTAGTGTTGACACTCAGCAATGGCATTCGAGCAGAGTTGCCGACAACGCTAAGCCCGTCACAAATTAAGTCTTGGGTTGAAGCACTGCAATGATGCCATCAGGTAAGGTTTACCTCATCTCTGGAGTCACTGACATGCGTAAATCCATTGATGGGCTATCGCTGATTGTCGCCGAAACTCTGGAGATGGATCCGTTCAGTGAATCTTGGTTCATCTTTTGCAATCGCTCCCGAGATAAATTGAAAATCTTATTTTGGGACACCAATGGCTTTTGGCTTTATTATCGACGCTTGGAAAAAGGCACGTTCAAGTGGCCAAGTCCCAGCGAAGACGGCGCGATTCATATTACTAAGCAACAACTGAGTTGGCTTCTTTCTGGACTGACACTCGATCACGCTAAAGCTCATAGACCCCTTTATCATCTAGAAGTGTGAGCCCTGATACTGATCGTCATTTTGGGCTTGAACGATCCTTTTTCGCTGTCACACTTAACTCATTAAGATGACCTGAGCCTTGATATGACCGACCTCCCTGATGATATTGACCAGTTAAAAGCTATGCTGCTTGAGCTTCACCAACAGAACGAAGCTAAAGATAAACTGCTTGCGGCAAAGCAAGAGGAGGTTGCCGATCTCAAAACCAAAATTGAGTTGTTGGTTGAACAGCTCAATTTAAGTAAATCAAAGCACTTCTCATCACAAAGTGAAAAAACACCCAAAGGTACGTTTAACGAAGCGGAACAGCAAAAAAGTACGGCTAAATCCGACGATGACAAGAAAAAAACAGGCCGTAAGCCCTAATGCCAGTCAGTTAAGCTGACTGGCTTTCTTTTTATTAGGGTATTTTCTGACTTTTGCTTTGACGGCCCTCGGGTATATCCTATCTTCTCGTTTGATAGGCAATACATGGTGAGAGGTCTCTTCTATCAAGTGAGTGATCCTCTTTGGTATCGTGCCAGCTGATTCTAGCCAGAAGCCATGGATTAGATGAATAATGGCGTGAGCACAAGTCGTGAAACTCAGTTGGTTTGGATATAAGCCAGGTATGCTGGAGGCCATGTTAACCATCTGATACCTCAGTATATTATAGGCTAAAAGCAGTCCCCATAACTCTTGGCGAACCATCTCTGGCTTTTTACTTCTTAGTGTAAATTCATTTTTAAGAAGCGCTGATTTCATTTCTCTGTAACCTACCTCTATCTCCCAACGATGGCTATACAAGTCCGTTATTTCTGAACTTGGGTAACGCATTGCGTCTGTCATGGATGTGAAGATATTGACCTCTTTCCCTTTGATTGTTCGAGTTATCAGTCGTACTTGTATGGCTTCTGGTAGGTCTGGGAATTTTTTCCTAGCTTGAGGGTTAGATTTCAACTCAACAAGCTTGTCGTTTCTTCCAAGTTTACTTATTACCGTGTATTGAGTCCCTTTTCTCATTGGTATCATCCAGTGACGCTCGCGACCAGTGCAAGCCCAGCGATTCAACAGACCAAGCGAGAAAAAGCCTCTATCGAACATCGTTAAACTATTGTCTGGAGTAGTTTCGATTAGGTTTTCTGCCAGCTTCATTTCATTCGTTTTATAGCTATCGAAAGCACTAGCAATAAGCATATGACTGGTCACTTCCATCTGACATACCATGCGAACTTGAGGAAAGCTCGCGTCGCCATTCTGATTTGAAGGGGCTTTGAAGGCTTCTCGATTTTCATCACTATCCGGCGTTCTCCAAAGCACACCATCGACGGCAAGCAGCTTCAACCCTGACCATGTGGGATGTTGTGCCTCTTGATTCCAAAGCCTTTGACTCTGATGAAAAACTTGCTTTACCGCTTCATCTCCTAGTCGTTGTCTAGCTTGAACAATAGCGCTTGGGGCTACCAACGATTTCCTACCTGGTAGCATCAGTTGGGCTTTTGACACAATGCTCCATAAAGGCTCTTGTCGATATAAAGACATAGCAATCACAGACCAGACAGCCATATCAAGGGGGATTCGACGTTTACGAATAGTTGCTACACCAGTAGTTTCAAGGCATTGGTTAATAAAATCAGGGGAGAGAATATCACTTAGCTTTCCCAGTTGGTCAGTGTTTGGTACATAGCGATTAGCAAGTGATAAGGCTGTAGTTAATTGCAAAAGAAAAGGCTCTAAGATTGAATTCTTAGAGCCTTTATAAACGAGTTGGAGGATCGTTCAACCGATCTCATTTATCGCTTAACTGATCGGCATTAGCCGTAAGCCCTTTCCAAAAGAGCTCGAGCGTGAAGTTCATAAACATGAACTCAATGCCCCATATTGCGAGTGCTGCGATGAGCCTTTACATCAGTGCGGAGTTGAAACCTCCGAGGAGCTGAAAATCATTCCGCAGAAGGTCAGTGTTATACGCCACGAACGCACTAAGTACGCCTGCCGACATTGTGAAAAAACACAGACTGAATCAAAGATCGTCACTGCACCAAAGCCCGCCAGCATGATCCCTAAAAGCATTGGAAGCGCTGACGCCTTCGCCGCCGTAGTCACAGCAAAGTATGTCGATGCACTGCCGCTTTATCGCCAAGTGGATATTCTTAACCGCTCTGGTATTGATATTAGTCGTGCAACCCTTGCCAACTGGTGTGTTCAACTGGTGTGTTCAACTGGGAAGCAAGGTACAGATCATCATTGAAGCGATGAAAAACGAGTTGCTGCAAGAAAAGCTTATCTGCGCTGATGAAACCACGGTTCAAGTTTTGCGTGAAGAAGATAAGAAAGCGCAATCTAAATCGTACATGTGGGTCTATCGTAGCGGTGAGTTCATAGAGCATCCCGTAGTAATCTATGACTATCAACCAAGTCGTCGAGCACAGTGCGTACAAGACTTTTTAGCGGGTTACTCCGGTTACTTGCTCTCGGATGGCTACAGCGCTTACGACAAACTTGAAGACGTTACTCAAGCGGCTTGCATGGCGCATGTCCGCAGAAAACTCACTGACGCTCAAAAAGCATCACCATCGAAAAAAGCAGGCAAGCCCGAGAAAGCGCTGAACTTCATTAGCAAATTATACGGAGTTGAAAAGAAAGCCAAAGGGTTAGATGCGAAATCTCGATACCAACTCCGACAACAAGAAGCCAGACCCATATTGGATGAATTCAAACAATGGCTTGATAGTCAAAACGTCCTACCCAAAGGGTTACTTGGCAAAGCCATCGGCTATACACAAAACCAATGGCAAAAACTGCTTACCTATCTGGAAGATGGCGACATAAGTATCGATAACAACGTGACTGAGCGAGATATCAGACCGTTCACGACTGGTCGCAAAAATTGGATGTTCTCCACGTCGGTGGACGGTGCAAATGCGAGTGCAAACCTGTATAGCCTTGTGATGACTTGTCGTGCCAACGATATGAACCCGTACTACTACTTCCAACATCTGTTTAGTGAGTTGCCGAAGCGCGATCTCAACGATGATATGTCTGACCTCATGCCGTGGAATGTGGAAATCGGTGAGGCAGAGTAAGGTTTCACTGGTTCATTGAGCGCTTACATTACTCTAAGAAGTTTTTGTCCATTTGTACCCAGAACACACACTTGGAAGAGATTTTCGCTATATCAATACCGACAACTTTAATAGACATACTTGTTACTCCTGCTCTTAATGGTTGTACTATTAGTTTGGTACAACGACGCTAGAAGGGAGGTGCGTCCATCACATCAAAGCCCATGAGTGACTGCGTATTTTTATACTTAATGTAACTCATGTTTAGCTCGGCATAAAAGGCATTGGGTTGTCTGAACTGATATTGTATTTTCAGGGTATCTCTGCTTCCAATCTAAATATTAGTAATCAAACTTTACGCCTAGGTTACATGCACTTAGTTTATTGAAGATAATTAGACTATCTTTTCTGATAATAGCTTTTGTCTTTGAAGTAAATTGAATTTTTCATGGACGCGATTTGGAAAAAGCTCCGTGTAAATTTGCCAAAGGGTGTTTAGATTTCTATGCCCTGTCACCTGAGCAACTTCTTCAATCGAGAAGCCTTGTTCAAACAAGCGACTTGCACCCTCTCGTCTTAGGTCGTGATATCTAAGATCTTGGATACCTAGGGAATTTCTTACACGTTCGAAACCTCTAGAAACGCTTTTACTTATATAGGGAAAAATACGGTCATTTGTTCTGGGCTGCCTATTCAAAATTTCCCAAGCTTCCCCTAAAAGTGGAACCCACATATGATTCCCTCCTTTTTTACGGGGATCTTTACGATTTCGAACCTTAACAGCTCTAGTTCCTTCGTCAACGTCTTCCCAGAGAATTTTGCACACCTCTCCAATTCGCATACAGCTCAAAATAGAAAAATCCAGAATATCTAAATACGGGATATGGGCAGCACGATGTTCTTGTCTTTTCTTAAGTTCTATCTTGAGTCTTTCCAACTCTGACGTTGTAGGGCGTCGGCTTCTTCGGTTTGATTTGGCGATTAGATTGTGTTGATAAAGAGTATAGTAAGCTTCCTGTACGACAGAATCGTTAACATCTATATCAAAAACTGGCTTTGCTGCTTTAAGAACACTGCGAAGATATGAAATATCACCGGATACTGTTTGAGGACTGGTCCCTGCGTCATTACGATCTTTACAGTGCTGAACTAGGTTGGCAACGGTCAACGTGTTCGCTTGGATTTTTGCTAATTCTGTATCGATTAACATGTTGAGACCGTAACGTTTTGAACGACCAATACTTTGCGCAATGTGAGGTTCATTTAAGTACATGATGATCAGTTCTCGAAGAGTGACTTCCGGGGATTTGCCTGGTAGGCCATGCGTTTCGAGTTTGGATACAAGCGCTGTCCCCCATGCTTTTGCGTCGGCTTTTTTCCCGAAAGTACGAGATTCACGATATACTACTTCATTACCTTTTTTTAATCGAACAACACATCTATATCGCAGCACCCCTTTGCTAGTTTTACGTTTCTCCAATGTAAAGCTGGCCATCTATGGTTCCTTGATAGTTGTTTGAATGCGTGCCCCATATATTATGGGATTCATATGGGGCACGCAATAGCGAAAAATGATTGAGAATAATTGAAAATGAATCGAGAACAGAAAATACATAATTCTTTGCAAAATATAGACTTGTCTAGTAATATTGATGTGTCAAAGAGTTGGAGATTTAGCGTGGCTCCCATGTTAGATTGGACTGATCGTCATTGTCGCTACTTCCATCGCTTAATGACCAAAGAAACCCTGTTGTACACTGAAATGGTGACGACAGGTGCGATCATTCATGGAAAAGGAGATTTCCTGGCTTATAACGAAGAAGAGCATCCGTTAGCCCTTCAACTTGGTGGTTCAAACCCAGCAGATTTGGCTACGTGTGCCAAGCTAGCGCAAGAGCGTGGCTACGATGAGATTAACCTAAATGTGGGGTGTCCATCTGACCGCGTACAAAACGGTCGATTTGGTGCTTGCCTAATGGCTGAACCGCAGTTAGTTGCGGATTGTGTCGCAGCAATGAAAGACGTGGTCGATATCCCTGTAACAGTCAAGACTCGCATTGGTATTGATGATCAAGACTCTTACGAATTCCTAACGGATTTCGTTTCTATTGTTTCAGAAAAGGGTGGCTGTGAGCAGTTCACTATCCACGCACGTAAAGCATGGTTAAGTGGTCTAAGCCCAAAAGAAAACCGTGAGATCCCACCATTGGATTACCCACGCGCTTACCAATTGAAGCAAGACTTCTCACACCTAACGATTGCGATTAACGGTGGCGTGAAATCATTAGAAGAAGCAAAAGCACATCTTCAGCATCTTGACGGTGTGATGATTGGTCGTGAAGCATACCAAAGCCCATATTTACTGGCATCGGTAGATCAAGAGTTGTTTGGCTCTAATGCTCCAGTGAAGAAACGCAGCGAAATTGTTGAAGAGATGTATCCATACATTGAAGCGCAATTAGCGAAAGGTGCGTACCTTGGTCATATTACCCGCCACATGTTAGGTTTGTTCCAAAGCATGCCCGGTGCTCGTCAATGGCGTCGTCATATCAGTGAAAATGCGCACAAACCAGGTTCTGGTCTAGAAGTATTGCAAGACGCGCTAGCTAAGATTCCAAAAGAATTGAATGTGTAAAATTCGCCAGTGAATGGCTAAAATTACCAACTAAAGAATGATAAAGCCAGAGTGCAGAAATGCCTCTGGCTTTGTTTTTTTTATTAAAAATCATAATCTTAACTTCGTTTCTGTAAGTTGGTATGGAAACTGCTCTGTTTATTGAAAACAAATGGAGAAGTGATTATGTTGGAGCTAATCTTTATTTTAGTCTTCGCGGCGACCTTGTTGGTTACGGGTATCACAATGATGACCGTATTCGCAGCAACTGGTATTGCGTTAGTTGTGATGTTTTTACTGGGAATGGTTGGAGCGGTACTTAAACTATTACCATGGTTAATCGTGATTGCATTGGGTATTTGGTTCTTCAAGAATTACGTCGCTCAGCCCCGCTATAAATAATGAGTAACATCATTTAGTTGATGGAGAGGCGTGAGAATATGGTATATTTCCTCTCACGTCCTCTACGTGAATATCAGCTATCTCGGAGTAAATACTACATGACAAATAAAGCGAACATCGCTTTAACGGCATTATCGTTGGCAGTATCTTTTCCTGTTTTTGCAGAGTACTCTGTATCGACAAAAGTCGGCGCAGAGGTATGGGCTGCCGACACTAAAGTTAATGAAGTGAGACGAGATAGCAGTACCGCAGGCACTTTTTACGCGGCGATTGAACATGATGTTAAATATGTCCCTAATGCGCGCCTTCGTTACTCAAGTGTTGATGCGGATTACATGGGGTTCGATAAGCTCGATTTAACCTTGTATTACCACGTTCTAGAGCATGATTTATTGCACTTTGATGCGGGTCTCACGTTCAGTAATTTAAGTGACACTAAATACATTGATGCTGGCTCAAGCAGGCGTGTAGAAGAATTTGATGAGCTGATTTGGGCTTGGTATGGTTACGCAGAAATTCAAGTTCCGGATACAAACTTTGATGTGATTGGTGAGATAAACTTTGGTGACAACAAAGGTATCAAAAGCACCGATTTCATGGCAGGTGTTCAATACAATGTACCGCTCGAAAAAGCTCGACTGGCTTTTCGTGGAGGTTACCGTGTGATTGATTTAGAGTCCGATAAATTCATGTCGGATCTAGGGAAAGAGTTTATTTTTGCTAACGGCTTCTTTGTGAGTGCGGAATACGCGTTCTAAATTCAGCCATGTTAGATATTCGATTTACTTAAAACGTCGCTTTATAAGCGGCGTTTTTTTATATCACTTCATTATATCTAATCGAAATTTCTCCCTATTTGGCTGACTTAGACCATGCTTACCTAGGAGCAATGTGAAAGTTAAAGCAGGGATAGCGATGACAATAAATGAACTAAGACATCTATTCCGTGAAAATCAGCTTATCGAAGCGATTATTGAGCCTGCAATCCAAGAGGGTGGTTGGGTTGTAGAGTTCAGACATGCGCGCGGTGGTTTTGTTTTTCTAACGGACAGTCACGGCGAAGAATGTCTTTATGAAGATTTGGATACTGCGTCAAAATCGGCAATGGCAGTAGGCTTTCAACAAGTCCGCATTGAAGATCGATGAGCAAAAAGTAAGCCGTTCTTACTTCCAAAAAGTTATAAAACATTCACTTCTATTCTTTCTTGTTATTAAGGAGAGTGGGTACTCTATCGTCACGCAATGAATAGGGATGTCGTGATAATGTCTTTTCAAAAGAATGAGTATTCTCACAAGAATGTGTCTGAAGATAATAATGGGCAAGGAGGAAATCCTCCAATCGCAAGCCCTCTGAATGACCAACAAATTAGCTCACTCCAACAAACTGTCTCTGAGTTGTCTTCACAGCAACTTGCTTGGGTCAGTGGGTATTTTTGGGGATTAGCTCAAAATCAACCAAACACAGCGGTAACGCCAATTGCACAAGCAACGGCAGCCGTATCAGCGAAGCCAGCAGGTAAGTTGAGTATTATTTTTGCTTCCCAAACGGGCAATGCTAAAGGTGTTGCTGAAGCTCTGGAACAGGAAGCAAAAGCAGAAGGAATTGCAGTCGAACTTTTTGATGCAAGCGATTACAAAGGTAAAAACTTAGCCAAAGAAACGCATGTCATTATTGTGGCATCGACTAACGGCGAAGGCGAAGCGCCTGATAATGCCATTGAGCTACATGAGTTTTTGCAATCGAAGAAGGCTCCTAAGCTGCCAAACCTGCAATATGGTGTTATTGCATTGGGAGATTCTAGCTACGAGTTCTTCTGTCAGACCGGTAAAGACTTCGACACTTACCTATCAAAGCTAGGCGCGACTCCATTTATCGAGCGTCTTGATTGCGATGTGGATTATGAAGCCCGCGCAACTGAATGGCGTAAGAATGCGTTAGACAAGGTAAAAGATACACTTTCTTCTGGCTCTGAAGCGGATGTGGTTCAACTTCCTGTGGGTCAAGCTGCGACTGCGCACTCTCCTTACAATAAACAAAATCCGTACACTGCGACGTTACTGACCAGTCAAAAAATCACGGGCCGTGACTCTGGAAAAGACGTTCGTCATATAGAAATCGACTTAGAAGGCTCGGGCTTAACGTATCAGCCAGGTGATGCACTAGGTGTGTGGTTTGAAAATAGCTCGGAACTTGCAAATGCCATTCTTGGTAAGGTCGGTTTGTCTGGGGTTGAGACTGTTGACGTTGATGGTGAAAGCTTGTCAATCCACAGTGCTCTTGTGAGTAAATATGAAATCACAACATCTAACCCGCAGCTCATCACAAAGTTTGCCGAGTTATCCGGTAGCAAGAAGCTACAAAAGTTAGTTGAAGATAAAGATAAGCTTCGCGAGTACTCTGCAAATACTCAAATCGTTGATGTACTGGCAGAAAAGAAAACCAAGTTAACCGCAGATGAGTTGATTGGTTTGCTTCGTCGTCTTACTCCACGCCTTTACTCTATTGCATCAAGCCAAGAAGAGGTCGATGAAGAAGTACACCTAACGGTTGCTTTGGTTGAGTACGAACAAAACGACGAAAAACGATATGGTGGTGCGTCTAGTTTCTTAGCACAACGTCTCGAAGAGGGAGATGAAGTTAAAGTATTTGTTGAGCATAACAACAACTTTAAACTGCCGGAAGATGATAGTACTCCAATTATCATGGTTGGTCCTGGCACAGGGATCGCACCATTCCGTAGCTTTATTCAGGAACGTGAAAACCGCGATGCTGAAGGCAAAAACTGGTTGTTCTTTGGTGATCGCACGTTCACTCAAGATTTCTTGTACCAAGTGGAATGGCAAAAGTATCTCAAGTCAGGAGTACTAAGCCGATTGGATGTTGCCTTTAGTCGTGACCAAGTAGAAAAGGTTTACGTACAACATCGCATCTTAGAAAACGCAGCTCAAGTGTGGCAGTGGATCCAAGAAGGCGCTTATATCTATGTCTGCGGTGATGCAACGCGTATGGCAAAAGATGTGCATGACGCATTGGTTATCGTTGCTGAACAAGAAGGCAAGATGCCGCGTGACGATGCAGAACAATTTATTAATGACCTACGTAAAGCGAAACGTTATCAGAGGGATGTGTACTAATGACTTTTTCTACGGACAATAATAAGCAGGTTGTATTAGGTGAAGAGTTAGGGCCGCTATCTGATAACGAGCGCCTGAAGCGAGAAAGCAACTTATTACGTGGCACTATTGAGCAAGATTTACAGGACCCTATTACAGGTGGCTTTACTGCCGACAACTTCCAGTTAATTCGTTTCCACGGTATGTATCAACAAGACGATCGTGATATCCGTAATGAACGCACAAAGCAAAAACTGGAACCATTACATAATGTGATGCTTCGTGCTCGTATGCCTGGAGGCATCATCACGCCAACGCAATGGTTAGCGATCGACAAGTTCGCAACGGAGCACTCTTTATATGGAAGTATTCGTCTGACGACTCGCCAAACGTTCCAGTTTCATGGGGTATTAAAACCGAATATTAAGTTGATGCATCAAACGCTCAACAGTATTGGCATTGATTCGATTGCAACCGCGGGTGATGTAAACCGTAACGTGTTGTGTACCACTAACCCAGTGGAGTCAGAGTTACACCAAGAAGCTTACGAATGGGCGAAGAAGATCAGTGAGCATCTATTACCAAAGACGCGCGCTTATGCAGAGATTTGGCTAGACGGTGAAAAAGTAGAAAGCACGGAAGAAGACGAACCGATTCTAGGCAAGAACTACTTACCACGTAAGTTTAAAACTACAGTGGTTATCCCACCGCAAAATGACGTAGATGTACACGCTAACGATCTCAACTTCGTAGCGATTGCAGATAACGGTAAGCTGGTAGGCTTTAACGTCCTGGTCGGCGGCGGCTTAGCGATGACGCATGGCGATACATCAACTTATCCGCGCCGCGCTGACGACTTTGGCTTTATTCCGCTGGACAAGACACTTGATGTTGCCGCAGCTGTAGTAACAACTCAGCGCGACTGGGGTAACCGTTCAAACCGTAAGAACGCAAAAACCAAATACACATTGGATCGTGTAGGTAGCGATGTCTTTAAAGCGGAAGTCGAGAAACGTGCTGGTGTTAAGTTTGAGCAAAGCCGTCCATATGAATTCACAGAACGTGGTGACCGTATTGGCTGGGTAGAAGGAATTGATGGTAAATATCATCTAGCGCTTTTCATCGAAAACGGTCGCTTATTAGACTTTCCAGGTAAACCACTTAAGACGGGTGTTGCTGAAATTGCCAAAATCCACAAAGGCGATTTCCGCATGACAGCAAACCAAAACCTAATTGTTGCGGGTGTACCTAAAAACGAAAAAGCGAAGATTGAAAAGATCGCTCGTGAACATGGCTTAATGGACGACGGCGTAAGTGAACAGCGTAAGAACTCAATGGCTTGTGTTGCTTTTCCAACTTGTCCGCTAGCGATGGCAGAAGCTGAACGTTTCCTTCCTCAGTTTGTTACTGATGTGGAGGGGATTCTGGAGAAGCACAACCTACCAGAAAATGACAACATCATTTTGCGTGTAACTGGGTGTCCAAATGGCTGTGGTCGCGCAATGTTGGCTGAAATTGGTCTAGTTGGCAAAGCGCCGGGTCGTTACAACTTGCACCTAGGTGGTAACCGTGCCGGTACTCGAGTACCAAAAATGTATAAAGAGAACATCACGGATAAGCAAATCTTAGAAGAGATTGATCTGCTGGTGGCTCGATGGTCGAAAGAGCGTGAAGAAGGCGAAGCCTTTGGCGATTTCACTATTCGTGCTGGCATTATCCAAGAAGTGCTCGTATCAAAGAGGGACTTTCATGCTTGATTCTGTAGCATCCAAGCTGGAGCTCACAGAGTTACTGACATTAACAAAGACGGAGCAAATCCTCCGTCTTGCTCAAATTAATGTCGAGCTCGAAAAGCTTTCAGCACAAGAGAGAGTAGCGTGGGCTTTAGATAATCTAGAAGGCGAGTTCGCGGTTTCTTCTAGTTTTGGTATTCAAGCCGCGGTTATGCTTCATTTAGTTACTCGCGCCAAAGCGGACATCCCCGTCATTCTAACCGATACTGGTTACCTGTTTGCTGAGACGTACCGATTTATCGATGAGCTGACAGATGCTCTCAACCTAAATTTAAAAGTTTATCGAGCCAAAGAAAGTGCGAATTGGCAAGAAGCTCGATATGGAAAATTATGGGAGCAGGGTGTAGAGGGAATTGAAAAATACAACAAGCTCAATAAAGTTGAGCCGATGCGTCGAGCGTTAAAAGAGCTTAATGTTGGAACGTGGTTCTCTGGATTGCGTCGAGAGCAAAGTAAATCTCGTGCAGGTTTACCGATTCTATCAATTCAGAACGGTGTGTTTAAATTTCTACCAGTAATTGATTGGACTAATAAAGACGTTCATTACTACTTAGAACAACACGGCCTTAAATACCACCCATTATGGGATGAAGGTTACCTTTCAGTTGGTGATACACATACCACTCGTAAATGGGAGCCGGGAATGTCGGAGGAAGAAACTCGATTCTTTGGCTTAAAGCGAGAATGTGGCCTACACGAAGATGATGGCTCTGAACAAGATGGGTCTGGCATATAGCCATAATACTCTTTAAATAGAGTTTAGGTTAAGTTTAATAAAGATAGCTGCAATAAAGCAGCTTTCTTTATTTATGGTACTTGAAAAATACGTCTCAAAGCACAACTCTGTGGATAAGTTGTGTGAGAGTTTGGGGGTAAAGTTGAATAAATAAAGGTTTGATCGAAAACTCATCGTTTAACCATTGTTTTTGCAATTTTTGAAAAATAACACTTGCCAATGTGAGCGCGATCTCTATAATGCCTCCTCGTCGACAGGGCAAGGGCTCAGAAGGGTTTAAGCGAAGTTGATAAGGCTGAAAAGAAAAACGAAATAATTTGAAGAAAGTGTTTGACACGATAAATTATCTCGCTAGAATGGCCGCCTCTTCCGAAGTGATGTCAATCACAAAGAAGAGTTGCTCTTTAACAATATAGACCTATCAATCTGTGTGGGCACTCGTTGATGATAATCCAATTCGATACTTCGGTATCAAATTAGGTTTCAATGAAACGAAGTGACCATTGAATCGAAAGATTCAGCACAGTCAATTCAAACATTACTTATGTAATGTTCAGTATTCATTGAGCCGAACAAAATCTTAAATTGAAGAGTTT
>NZ_JAWOVM010000037.1:0-43495 GCF_033339895.1 Vibrio sp. 1751 | reverse complement strand
TACGACGATTGATGGGCGTAACCGCTCAGATCGTAGCTTCTTGATTTAGTTCCATCGAATTACGCAACAAAGCCGTCCATGTTGACTCATGTTGAATGAGCAAGATGCAGAACCAACGTGTACAGTGTTAAACGTAACCCAAGATACAATGAAGGAACTTAATCAGCCACACGGTTTTAAAGTTGATGACTGGTTATTATCAAGTTGTCGCTGTGGTGAAATCGAAGTTCACGGTCCATACAAGACAGCTGATGAGGCTTGCAAAGCAGCAACAGCCAAATACGGTGTAACTAAACTGACTTCACCAATGCTAATCTTCTAACTCTTAAGTTCGCATTATGTATATTATGTTAAATTGCATATCGCCGTACGCTAAATGTTGTCTGAGTATGCTCCTATTCCCCTGCAGATTTTAAATTTAAGGGCCTTACGGTGAGCATTAAACATAATGGTTATTTACCATAAAATAGCTAATATCGATCTATCAATCTACGATTGCTTGCTCTTCAATTAGCAACTTATAAAAAATGGCGTCTATTTCTTTAGACGCCATTTTTGTTTACTGGAAATATTAAATTAGCCACCGGCTAATTTGACTGTCATGCCTTTCTTTTCAAGATGTGCCTTGATCTTGTCTCTAGCATCACCTTGAATCTCGATATTGCCATCTTTTACAGAGCCACCACAGCCACAGACTTTTTTGAGTTCTGCCGCTAATAACTTTAAAGGTGCATCATCCAAGTCTAAACCTGTAACAATGCATACGCCTTTACCTTTACGGCCTTTCGTTTGGCGCTGAATCCGAACAACACCATCGCCTTTAGGGCGAGATACTTTTTCTTCTTCCGGTTTAATTCGACCGGTTTCTGTTGAATATACCAGAGTCATTCTATTGTTTCTTTTGTTGTTGAGCTTGCATCGCTTTTTGCTTTGCAACCAAATAAGCTTCGATATGGCGTTGAATAGCGGCTTTACTGCCCTTAATCAGTTTACCATTAAACATACAGTACCAAGAGTTAGGTTGGCCTGTATCATTTTGAATAGTATAGCCGTTAAAGACCTCTGATTTTGCAACACCTGTTTGCTGCACTCTCTGTCCGAGTGAAGCAAACTCTTTGGGATCAATAATCGATGCGGTGTCACACCACCAATCAATGCTTTTCTTTACCGCCGTCAAACTTCCCTGTAAGACGTGGTTCTTGATTTTAACCTTCCAAACACTGCCATCTGATCCGACTGACTGCAGGTTAAAACCTCTATAATTTGAAATCGCCATACCACTGAGTCATCTGTTTAATGCGTTGATATAATCATAATTGCTACTGAGCAATATTCAAATACGGCTTGAATAAACCTTGCTCTAGAAAACAACTTGTATCATAAAACGCGTCTCGATAACGTTAATCACTTTGCACTGTTTATACAATCTTCCAAGAACTCATGAAATTTGTGCCCGTTGTTTTGAAGCATTTTAGGGAACATTGAGATCGGAGTCATTCCTGGAAATGTGTTTACTTCGTTTAAGTAAATCTCATCATCTTCCGTTAGGAAAAAGTCGATACGAGATAAATGACGAAGATTCATTTGTTTAAATACCGTCTCAGACGCGTGTTGGATGGAATCTAATTGTATTTGAGTTAGATTCTTCGCCTCAACTTCTGTGAGCGAGTGACTTGAACTGCTGTACTTTTCATCGTACGAGTAAAAAGCACCATCAGGCGCGATGACCTCGCCTGGCTTAGTGATATGTAGTTGGCCATTCATCTCATATGCAGCAACTTCAAGTTCTCGAGGTTTTACTGCTTTCTCAACCAACACTTGGTCAGAAAACCCAAAAGCATCATTTACTGCATTAGAAAGCTTGTCTTTTTCTGTGACACTGTAACAGCCAACGGAAGAGCCTTGGCGAGCGGCTTTAACAAAAACTTTTCCCCACTTTTCAAAGGCTTTATGAGCTTGAACGTGAGCTTCTTCATCGTTTCGCGTTAAGAATAAGTATGGCGTATTGGGTATGCCGATAGCGTCGTACCAAAGCTTAGATGTGATTTTATTGAAACTATTGCTACTCGCTTCTGGCCCGCAGCCAAGATAAGGAATACCTGCGATTTCAAACAGAGATTGAATGTCGCCTGTTTCGCCAGGAAAACCATGTATACAAGGCACGATGAAATCAATGGTTTGATTAGATTCACTTGAGCACAACTGCTTGGTATTGAGATCCAAGTAAACCAACTCACCTTGGTTGGTCATCCAACCTTCGTTTTTTATTTCTACGCGTGTAACGTGAACGTCTTCAATAAGATTTAGTTGTTGTTCGACAAAATTTGCAGACAATAATGAAATCTCGTGCTCAGAAGAGCCACCGCCGCATAGTAAAAGAATATTTTTAATCATGAATCCATCTTTCCGTGACCTACAAAAGATACTATTTATTATGATAAACCTTTGAAGTGTGACGTACAGTAATTTTAATGTGAGGAATGTTGTTCGAATAGGATTTGAGCAAATAAATAAGGGAGCTATTCGCTCCCTTATTTGATGTGTTAATTTAATTTGTTAAGCGTTGGGTAAGCTGAGTTTTTGATTGCATCAATGCTTTTAACAAATGGCCTTAACTGCTGAAATTGAGCTGGCAAAGTCGAAATCGCTTGCTTGGCTTCTGCGCTTGTTGCGTAGTCTCCGTACAAAACTGAGAACCACTTAGTACCGTTTACAACTTTGTAGTTTTCCCAAATTGGCTGACCGTTCTGTGGCAGCTTATTTGCAAACTGATCGACTTTCGCTTGGCTACCCACAGCTGCGACTTGAATGGTATAGCCGAATCGTTGAATGCCAGCTTGCTTTTTACTTGGTGGTACGATCTTAACTGGCTTCGCCTGCTCTTTTGGCGTTAGCTTGACTACTTTCTTCTCTTCAGGCTTTGCCGTCATTTTCACAACAGTTGGTTGTACGTCTTTTTCTACTACAGCGTTTTCAGACGCCATAATTGGTTTAGAGATACGATCTGATTTGTAGTCCTCTCGGTAACTTTCTGAGGTCACATCCGTGATGTAAGTTTCAGATGCACAAGCAGAAAGCAGAACTGACAAGCCGATGATTGCGATTTTTTTCATGAAGTAACAAATGCTCTGGATAAATATTACGATAAATCATGCCGATAGCAGGGCCGTTTATCAAGCATCAAATACAATAATCTGTGATTTTGATGTGATGAATAACACAAACTCCATAAGCATCGTACACATTTTCTGCAATGTCTGGTCTGAAGATGTTTTATCAGTAAATTATTCGTTTATGATTGATATGAAACCGAGAAGCCAACGTGACTTACAAACGGCCAGGAGTCAGCATGAATAAATTACATAAACTCTTTAAACCCAACTCTGTGGCCGTTATTGGGGCATCTCAAAAAGCATTGCGAGCAGGACATGTTGTGATACGCAACCTTCTACAAAGTGGATTTGGTGGCGCGATTATGCCAGTAACGCCGCGATATAAAGCCGTATCTGGCGTGATCGCTTACCCTGATGTAGCTTCCCTGCCCTATACGCCAGATATTGCAATTTTGTGTACGAACGTTTCACGTAACGAGCAATTGCTTAAAGAGCTAGATGAGAGAGGCACACCGTTTGCGATTGTTATCTCTGATGACCCTAATCCTTTAGATATCTCATCATTGAACATTCGAGTCTTAGGCCCAAACAGCTTAGGTATCATCCTTCCTTGGCACAATTTTAACTGCACGTTTTCCCCTGTTGCAGCTAAACCCGGAAAAATTGCTTTCATCTCACAATCCGCGGCGGTTTGTACCACGGTTTTAGACTGGGCAAATGATAAGAACATTGGTTTTTCTTCGTTCATTTCGATTGGGCGCGGACAAGATATCGATTTTGCAGATTTGCTCGACTATTTGAGTATGGATGGAAACACTGAAGCTATTCTGCTTTATGTTGATAATATCCAAGACGCTCGCCGATTTATGTCTGCTGCGCGCGCCGCTTCACGTAACCGACGTATATTGGTGCTAAAAGCGGGCCGCTCTAAAGAGATGAATACTTTTGAGCAGCAAGACGGAGATACACTTGACGTAATTTACGATTCTGCTATTCGCAGAACTGGTATGTTACGAGTCAGCAATACGCATGAGCTTTTTGCCGCGGTAGAAACACTCACGCATTCTGTGCCACTTCGTGGAGAGCGTTTAGCGATCATCACCAATGGCGGCGGCCCTGCTGTTATGTCCGTTGATACTTTGATTGAACGTGGTGGCCAACTCGCAACGCTTGATGACGCTTCCATTGAGCAATTACAAGCAGTACTTCCATCCAACTGGCGTGCTCGAAATCCAATTGATCTGTCTGGTGACGCAACCCAAAAACGCTATATTGATACCATTAACGCACTGATGAATAACGACTGTGCAGATGCGATATTGATTATGCATAGTCCTTCTGCTGTTTCTGATCCTCTTGAAACTGCTCAAGCCGTTATTAATGCCATCAAATCTCACCCTCGGCATAAGCATTTTAATATCTTGACCAACTGGTCAGGAGAACAAACGTCGAGAGAAGCGCGACTGGCCTTTACTCAAGCAGGCATTCCAACCTATAGAACACCTGAAAGTGCGGTTGTAGCATACATGCACTTGGTCGAATACAGACGAAACCAGAAACAACTAATGGAAACGCCAACGACGGCAGAGCCATTACATTCTGGAAGTGTGAGTTCAGCAAAAGAATGGGTAAACGAACGACTACTGGATAAAAACACAGTTACCTTGGATACGCATCAAACCAGCCCATTATTTAAGCTGTTCGGGTTTAACGTTTTGCCTACGTGGATTGCATCTGACGACATTGAAGCCGTTCATATGGCAGAAAATATTGGATATCCTGTTGCGGTAAAATTGCGTTCTCCAGACATTCCTCATAAATCGGATGTTCACGGTGTCGCTCTAAATTTAAGAAACAGTCGAGAAGTTTCCAACGCAGCGCTATCCATTTTAGATACCGTAAAGCTCAGCTACCCTTCCGCCAATGTACATGGGCTGTTGGTACAAGGGATGGCAAAGCTCGGCAGCGCTGAAGAGCTACGGATTAGTATTGCAGTAGATAAAGTCTTTGGACCAGTGATCTTGCTTGGTCAAGGCGGCTCTGAGTGGAATATCGCCCAAGATGCCGTCGCTGCACTTCCTCCTTTGAACATGACGCTTGCGCGCTACCTTGTCGTTGTTGCCCTAAAGTCTGGAAAGATTCGCCTGCAGAAACACAAAGATGCGCTCGATATTACTGAGTTGTCGAAGTTCTTGGTTCGTATCTCCCAAATGGCAGTTGAGTTACCAGAAATACAAAAACTGGATATCCATCCAGTACTGGTGTCCGGAAGCGATTTAACTATCCTTGATGCAGATGTCACACTGTGTAAGTACGAAGGAGACGCCCAAAAACGGCTAGCGATTCGCCCTTTCCCGGCAGAGTTTGTCGAAACGGTGACGCTTCGAGATGGCCAACCTATCTTGCTTCGCCCTATCTTGCCAGAGGATGAGCCGCTGCATGCTCAATTCATTAATAGCGTATCGAAAGAAGATCTCTATAAGCGTTTCTTTTCTGAAGTTGGAGAGTTCAACCATGAGGCTTTGGCAAACTTTACTCAAATCGACTACGACCGCGAAATGGCGTTTGTTGCGGTAGCGTTTAATACTGACGGACCGTCTATCATAGGGGTAGCCCGCGCATTGATTACACCAGACAATAGTGACGCTGAGTTTGCTATTTTGGTTCGTTCAGATTTGAAAGGAAAAGGTTTAGGCAAAGTGCTGATGCAGAAAATAATCAGCTATTGCAAAGTTAAAGGCACAAAGCAAATGTCTGGAATGACCATGCCAACAAACAGAGGGATGTTGATGTTGGCTCAGAACTTGGGGTTTGAGATCGATATCCAGTTTGCAGACGGTACGGCAGATATGGTGCTCCCTTTAAATTGAAAAGCGCAGCATTAGCGATGGCTTTTACTTCTTACATTCGGTAATCAATGAGAATCTAAGAAGTAAAAGTTACGTTGTTACTTTAGTTTCCAATTCTTTTTTAAGTACTGAATACACCAGGATTTTGCTTCACCCATAGTGTTCCGGCGCCATGCCAAAATAATATTCATCGGCTGTTCTTCAGTGCCTTCGATTCGTTTCAATACACCACTATCAATAAGAGGTTGTGCAATTTGGCTTGGTAATGTACCAATACCTAAACCTGCAGTGAGCGCTTCTACTTTTGCCGTAAAGTTGGTGACGGTCAAGCGAGGCTGTTTTTGAATAATATTAATTGAGAGCGCGGGTTGCTCACGTGCGGTATCTGCAATAGCAATGATCCGATACTTTTCTCGCGCTGCTTCATCAAACTTACCACTACGCTTGTGAACATAGTGATCAGCGGAAGCTACCCAATACATACTCATTTTACCAATTTTTTCTGACTTAACTTCTTGAGGAAGCGTATCCAGTGATGGGCAAATCAGTAAATCAGCTCTCCCCGTATTCAACGACTCCCAGCTACCAGCCAGAATCTCCTCTTGCAGCCTGACTCGAGTTGAGCTGACCTCGGCCAGCGCATCAACCATCGGGAAAAAGTTGGATATAGGAATAATGCCATCGAAGGCAATGGTAATATCCAGTTCCCAGCCATTCGCCAATAACGTTGCATCGTTCACTAACTTTTCACTGGCTTGTAAAATGGCTCTTCCTCTTTCAAGAATAAGCTTACCTGCTTCAGTAAAATGGGCTTTGTGACCAGAGCGATCGAAGATAATAATGTCTAAGTCTTGCTCGAGTTTCTGGATTTGATAGCTCAGCGATGACGGGGCTCTGTCTAACTCATTCGCAGCAGCAGCAAAACTCCCTCTTCGATCAATAGCATCTAGAATATGGAGTGCTTCTAACGTAATTGGACTCTGCACACGGCCTCTCTTAATGTGACATTCATCACATTCGTTGTATTTGGATGAACTTATCAAGAACTAACGACAAATAATATAACATATTGATAACTAAAGACTAGGAATGCTCATAGCCTAAGAATAAGATTCAATACAAATCAATAAATGACAATGGTAATGATAGTAATTACCATTTAGATCCATTAATATCCGCGTGTTGTTACCTATTATGGATCTAAGGTATTGAAGCCAATGTATAAAAAATCAATTTTGTCAGCCTCCATTTTAGTTGCCCTTTCCCATACTGCTTATGCGGAAGAAGCTTCTAAGTTTGAAGAAGTCGTTGTGTCGGCCACCCGTACCAACCAAACCATAAACACTGTTGCTGCTTCTGTTGCTGTTGTATCAGAGAAAGACATCGAAGAAAACATGGTAAAGGACTTGAATGATCTATTCGAGTATACGCCAGGTGTTACTGTTAATGGCACTCAACGCCAAGGCGTCCAAAGTATTAACATTCGCGGGATGGAAGGTAAACGAGTTAAAATCTTAGTAGACGGTGCATCTCAACCAGGTGTATTCAGCGGTGGACCATATTCGTTTATCAATTCTAGTGCCGTTACTGTCGACCCCGATATGCTAAAGAGTGTCGAAATTGTTAAAGGAGCAGCTTCTAGCCTACATGGTAGTGATGCAATTGGCGGTGTTGTCGCATTCGAAACAAAAGATCCGAAGGATTTCCTCAAAGATGGTAAAGACTTTGGTGGTCAAGCTAAACTCTCTTATTCATCGGAAGATAACTCTTTTAGTGAGCATGTAGCTTTAGCAAAGCGTTTCGGTAATACAGAAGCACTTATAGCCTTTACACGCCGTGATGGTGCAGAGCTACAAAATTTCTCTAAGGCGCCTTACGATAACTATTCTGTGGACAACCAAGATTATTACAAAAACGATCTATTGGTAAAACTTCAATCTCAATTGAATGACGCTCATCGCTTGGAGTTCTTGGGAGAAGTTATTTACAACGAGACTGACTCAGAGATCGCACATAAAAGTTACAAAAACTTCAACGCTGAAGACACAACCAAGCAAAATCGCATTGGGCTCAAGCACATTTGGTTTGCAGATGCAGCTATCTCGGATACGATCACGTCCAAGCTTACATGGATTGGTAAAGAAGAAAACGGCGTCTCTAATCGCTTTATCGAAGCTAGCCCTGGTTACCCACCTTACGTACCGCCTAGTGGTGACAACCAACAGAAAAAAGATTACGAATATACTGAAGACAAATTTGAATTCGAAACTCAGTTAGATAAAGAGATTCAAAATCACTATATTGTTTACGGAATATCGTACAAACATAGTGACATCAGTAATACCAATCGCGAGTTTAATTCCGATCCTGGCACGCCAGATACTGTTTACGTTTACACACCGGATGCAAAAGAAGAAAGCTTTGGTTTATTCTTGCAAGATGAAATTTCGCTTCTTAATGACAAGCTAATTCTGACTCCAGGTGTGCGTTACGATTACTTCTCTACTAATCCTTCAAATACTTCTGAAGAGTCATTCGAGAAGTTTAGCGACTCTGCATTAACTGGTCGTTTAGGAGCAACTTACTCTGTATCGCAACCTGGCACGATCTTCGCGCAAGTGAGCCAAGGGTTCCGAGCGCCATCGTTCGACGAGCTTTACTACACCTACGATAATCCGGCTCATGGCTATACCAACCGCCCTAACCCAAATTTGGGATCTGAAAAGAGTTTGTCTTATGAACTTGGTTACCGTCATAACACTGCAGCGTCTGCAACTGAAGTAGCGTTCTACTACAGTGATTACAGTGACTTTATTGAGCAAACGTCATCAAACAATGGTGGTTTAACTGAATTCACAAATATCAATATTAGTGAAGCAAACATTAAAGGGGTTGAGCTCTCTAACCGTCTTGATTGGCATGCCATTGCTGGTCTTCCATCAGGCGTGACAACTCGCTTTGTTGCAGCATACACAGAAGGTGAAGATGGTGATGGTAATCCTTTGAACAGTGTAAACCCATGGAATGCCGTAGCTGCTGTAAATTACGATTCACCAAATGCACTTTGGGGGACAAGCCTAAAAGTAAACTACACGGCTAAGAAATCGAACAGTGATATCAACTCAGATGGTGATAAAGGCGGAATCAAAGACCAAGTTGCTTTGCCGTCTGCGACAGTCGTTGACTTAACGGCGTACTACAAACCAATGAAAGATATAACCATTCGTGCTGGTGTTATGAATCTAACGAATGAAGAATACCATCTTTGGAACGATGTTCGCGGTAAGACTGAGTTAAGTCGAGACAAAACGCAAGCTGAGCGTAATTATAACATTAGTGTTAAATACGAGTTCTAAACCTTAAAAACACAAAAGCCAGCGTAATGCTGGCTTTTTTTATGGCTTTCATTTCAAAAATGTAAAGAAAAGTATGAAAAATGAAAGTTTACTGTTTTGCCATCTCTTTTTTCACCATTACTGCTGCTGCAATGATGAAAGTGATGATCAGACCGAGTTCCATGAACTACCCCAATAGCTATGAGAAAATTTATAACCCAAATTAAGAGTCGGGCATAGTTTAACAGCTCTATATATACTTGCTACCTTTTAACCAGTAATTTACGATTTTTTCCGATTTGGATCAAAAAAGACGCAATCACGCGCCTTTTTGTTACTATTATGTAAATTAAAGATTAGGCATCTGGATAACCTTGAGGGTTAGTAGACTGCCAGCGCCATGTATCGCCAGTCATTTCTTCTAGAGTGCGAGTTGCTTTCCAACCTAACTCATTCATCGCTTTTGATGGATCCGCCCAACACTCTGCAATATCACCTGGACGACGCTCAACAAGTTGGTATGGGACATCTTTACCACTTGCGGCTTCAAATGCTTTCACCATGTCCAGTACACTGTAGCCGTTACCAGTACCGAGGTTATAGATATGAAGGCCAGCTTTGCTACCTACTTTTTCTAATGCAGCAACGTGACCATCGGATAAGTCCATTACATGAATATAATCACGTACGCCTGTGCCATCTTTGGTCGGATAATCACTACCAAACACAGAAAGGAACTCTCTGCGCCCTACCGCAACTTGAGAAACAAACGGCATTAAGTTGTTGGGAATACCTTGAGGATCTTCACCTAGCTCGCCTGTTGGATGTGAACCTACCGGGTTAAAGTAACGAAGAAGTGTAATGCTCCAGTCAGGGTTCGCATTTTGGAAGTCGGTTAAACACTCTTCTACCATTAATTTGCTGCGCCCATATGGGTTAGTTGCGCTAGTTGGAAAGTCCTCTGTGATGGGTACAGAAGCAGGATCACCGTATACCGTCGCTGATGAACTAAATACCAACGATTTAACTCCGGCTTCACGCATTGCATCAACCAATACTAAAGTGCCATTAACGTTGTTGTCGTAATACTCTAAAGGTTTTGCTACAGACTCACCGACGGCCTTTAAACCTGCAAAATGGATAACAGCTTCAATATTGTGCGACTTTAGTGCTTCTACCATCGCCAATTTATCTCTGATATCGGCTTTAATGAAGGTTGGCTTTACACCACATACCTTTTCAATTCGATCTAATACCGTAGATTTACTGTTGTACAGGTTGTCTAGAATCACTGGCGTCATGCCAGCTTCGATCATTTGAATACACGTATGACTACCGATATAGCCCATACCACCCGTAACGAGTACTTTCATTTTATTATTCCTTCTGACGCGAATTGAGTTAGTTTAAAGCTTTGACGTTACGATTTAAACTGTCTCTTGTAATTCGCATCCCATTAATATTGCTTGGCCTTTCCCGGCTTTCTTTGCTTGATACATTGCCGTATCCGCACTTTTTAAAACTCGAGTAGCATCGCGCTCATTTACGCCGACTAATTTTACGCCGATACTAACGCCAACTTTGAGTAAGTGACCTTTGTACTCAATTGGAGCACATATGCTCTCGAGCAACTGTTCTGCTATTCGGGTGACCACTTTTTGATTGGCGGGATTAACCAACATGACAAATTCATCACCAGAAAGTCTTGCGATTAAATCACTATGTCTCGTCGCAGATGTTAGACGCTCGGAAACTTTTTTCAAAACTTCATCACCTGCATCATGACCGTAGGTATCGTTAACTTCTTTAAATCCATCCAGATCGAGGTACAAAACTGCAAATTCGTCACGCAAGTATCCAGAGCGTTGTACTAGTTGTTCCAACTCTAAATGGAACTTAGATCGATTGGCTAACCCCGTTAAAGCATCGTGATGAGCTAAATGCTCCAATCGTTCCATCTCTTTTGCGCCGGAAAGGTCGGTAAGAACAATAACCAGATCATAGAAACCATAGTCTTCACACTTAACGATACGATTGACTCGAGCAAACATCGGTACAAACTGACCAATATGGTTCTTCTCGATAACTTCACCTTGCCAAACGCCATAATTTTCTATCGACTCGATGATACTAGGCATCATTTCCTGTAACTTGCGCCACTTTAGCGTTTGGATGAATGATTTCCCAATAAGCTGATCCACCTCTAAGCCGACTAACTTAGTGACGGCAGGGTTTGCCATCGTAATGACACCGCGATGATTAAGAACAATGAGACCATCTTGGCTGCTTTCAAAAACACGCCCCGCAACACGTTGCCGGTTTATGGCTTCTTCAATTTCGGTGATATCTTGAATCGAAAACAGTAAGTATTCATGTGTCGAGAGGCGACGACTGGTTAGGCTCAACTGCTGTTCGTTATCTGCATTTTTGAGGTGAATATCATCGCACTCTAGGCCTCGACTCAGGATCTGACTCAGCTCATTCGGTGTTTTGGTTTTAATTAGATCACGAATATTGGCATATTTAAGTTCATCTAATTTTTTTTGAAATATTTGCTGGGTCGCCGTATTACAATGAATAACACGTCCGGAATTGTCGGTAATAACTAATGCATGCTGAACAGATTCGATAACCTCTTCTGAAAATGCGCGCTTTTGTTCTAGTGTGTCTAGCGAATGTTGCCGCTGCTTCTCACGTACTGTTAACCTATTCATCATTTGATTGAAAGAGCGCGCGAGGTCTCCAATTTCATCCTTGGCGTAATAGCGAGCTTGATTTTCCGTGTTTCGTCCGTGTGTCACATTCTCTATTACGCGGTTGAGTTCCATCACGGGCCTGAGAACAAGCCTCTCGATACTTATGTAAAAAACAGTGCCACCAGCGATCAGAAACAGAAGAAGTAAAGCGCCATCTTGAAGTAAAGATTGTATGGCTTCTACAATTGGGCGATGAGAAAGCGTAACTCTCATGCTACCAATGACATAGCCATCATGGATAATCGGCTCTAGAACATAAAGAAATTTGGTTGATAAGGCATAGCCTAGAGCGTGCAACCTACTTCTTTCGGTTTGACTTGGAACGGGTGCCAGTGCCCCACTTATCTCCATAACAGCGAATGGTTGGTCATCTTGGTCATAAAGTTTGACCCGAGTTACATTTGGCTGGTTTAAAAAGTTGGCGAGAATAGTTTGAGCTTTTTGCTTGTCCTTTGTCGTCAGCGCATCTTTAATTGAGAAAGAAACGTTGTTAATCAACTTTCTTGTCTGCTCGACCAGTTCATGCTTAGACGATTGGTATACAGTATACGAGGTGTAACCTTTTGAGATAACAAAGATAGCCGTTAAAAAGACCAGAAGAGGCCAAATAAACTTCGCTCGTAATGACATATATATTCCTGTCGCAGACAACCACAAAAATGACAGAAGAACCATTATGCAATCTATCACCCATGAAGGGCGACAAGATTAACACGATGCTAATGCAAAATAACCTTAAATTCTCAAAAATTGGATGGAAAAGAAACGAAATACCTTAAAATTCGGATCAACTCAAATAACGGCAACATCTTTATGGACTAACGTGATCTTTTTCGCCAGCTATCTGCTCAAAAAGCTTCGTTTTCATGATAGAAGAATGAAGTGAGTCACTGAACCTAGATGCATTTTCCTGCATCGTAAACCCATTGCTTGTGTAGAAATAAAACGTATGACATTGAATAAACAGCAACTTACATTGAACTGTGATATGGGCGAGAGCTTTGGCTCTTGGAGTATGGGCGCAGATGAAGACGTGATGCCCCATGTTGATATGGCGAACATCGCGTGTGGTTTTCATGCCTCCGACCCTAATGTCATGCACGACACCATCACCCTAGCGAATGACAACGATGTTGATATTGGCGCACACCCAGGTTACGCCGACCTACAAGGCTTTGGCAGACGAAGCATAAGCATGACGGGTGATGAAATTACGAACATGGTTATATATCAGGTTGGTGCTTTACAAGCATTATGCCGGGCGCAATACACAGACATCAGTTACATAAAGCCTCATGGCGCTCTATACAACGACATGATGAAAAGTGATGCGATATTTAGAGCGGTAGTTAAGGCGGCAGCACTGTTCAAAGTACCGTTAATGATCCTAGCTTCACAGGAAAACGAAAAATACTTAGAAATCGCAGACGATTATGATGTTCCCTTGCTATTTGAAGCATTTGCAGATCGTTTGTACCAAGATGACGGCTTACTGACTCCTAGAACACAGCCCAATGCCGTGTTAAAAAGCGAGCACGCGATACTTGAGCAAGTCCGGACCTTAGCTGACTCTGGGCGTGTCAAAACCGCTTCAGGCGGTTACATATTATTGGAAGCCGACACAATTTGTGTTCATGGTGACAATGAAGAGTCGATCGCGCTGATCCAAAAGATCCGCCAAAGCCTATACGCTGGAGGAAATTAATGCATAAAGAGAAATTTAATATCTCTTTGATCTCCGAGTGCAGTATTTTCATTAAGTTTGATGAGAGTATTTCTGAAAATGCAGTAGGAGAGCTTGCTCGCAGCATAAGAGAAACTTTCGCTTCAATTGTTATGAACGTTGTCCCCTCCTATCAAACTATTCTCATTGATTACTTACCTTTTCGAATCAACGAAAAGAACTTAGCCAATGAGCTGCAACAAATCGTGAGCCAGTTTGATACTCAATCACTTAAGCTTTCCCAGCCAAATCACATTACTATCCCTGTATATTACTCTGAAGAAACCGCGTTAGATCTATCTCGTTTTAAAATGCGAGGTCTGTCATTAGACGATCTTATTACCCTGCATACGAAAACCGAGTACGCGGTTTCTGCAATTGGCTTTGCTCCAGGCTTTGCATTTCTCTCGGACGTTGATACTCAATTGCACATGGCAAGGCTTGCCACACCAAGAACTCAAGTGCCGGCCGGAAGTGTAGGAATCGCAGACTCTAAAACGGCCGTCTATCCATCAGATAGTCCTGGCGGATGGAACATTATTGGTAAAAGCCCGCTTGCGCTCTTCTCCGACTCTCCTCCTTTTATACCGTTTGAAGTGGGTGACAAGGTCACCTTTAATGCTATTTCAAAACAAGAGTTTATCGATTTAGGAGGCGTACTATGAGTTACGGTGGATTACTGGTGGAAAAGCCAGGACCGCTCTCTTTAGTTCAAGACTTTGGTCGTTTTGGCTTAGCGCATGTCGGTGTGACTCAAGGTGGCCCGGTCGACGACTATGCTTACAGTTGGGCCAACCATTTGCTTGGTAACGTAGTCAATTGCGTTGCGATTGAAATTACTCTGGGTAACGCTTGTTTTATTGCATTGCATAACTGCCACCTTGCTATATGTGGCGGTGATTTAAATGCAAAAATAGATGGTGAACCTATTTCAAATTGGTCTGACTTTACGTTGAAAAAAGGACAGAAGCTTCAGTTCGGAGTCGCAAGGAATGGACTTCGCTCCTACCTAGCGGTTAAAGGTGGATTCAATGTTGCTCAGCACTTAGGAAGCGCATCGACCGTCTTGCGAGAATCTCTAGGTGGTTATGATTCAAATGGTGGCGCTTTGAAAGCTGGTGATATTCTTCCCTTTGTCCCTCATAACTTACCGAAACGTAAACCAAGGCAAATGACGTTTCGCTTTAAGCCAGATTACAACTTACCCATTAAGCTGAGAGTGATTGAAGGCTATCAGAACGAGGACTTTGATGAAGACGCTCGCCAAGCATTTTATAACAAAGCATTCATCATCTCCCCCAATTCGAATCGCATGGGCTACCGTCTTGAGGGCAATAACATTCGTCCACCTTACGAAGGCGTACTATCAGAGGGAATTGCGTTAGGTTCAATTCAAATACCTAGCGATGGTAACCCTATTGTGCTGCTCAACGATCACCAGACTATTGGCGGGTATCCTAAATTTGGCTGCGTAGCTCGTATTGACTTACCTAGACTGGCACAGGCGAAACCCGGACAAAAAGTCAATTTTGTGAAAGGAGATAGAATAGGCTTGCAAGAAGTATGGTGCCAATGGGCTCAGTTTTTTGGGTATTAATACAACCACTGAGCCCAAACACAGCCGATTATGCAGGCATACCATAACGCACTGCTAAAGCTTGTGGATAGCCTCGCTCTTGAGTGAGTTTAATCGCGTACTGCTCGACCTCTTGTTCAGACCACTTTACAGCGACCGGATGCTGTGTTTCCACATTTTGGTTAGGATCGATGTCAAACCAGAATTGAAGCATTTTTTGCGCTGCGAGTAGTGTCGATGACGCTTTTACCACCTCTATTCTCGCGTAGTGGTTATCTTCAAAAGTCACATCTGCCGCTCTGAGTACTGGATCTGTGCCGGGAATTTGCTGAGCGCCAAACAATGCTTTTCCTCCTTTTACAGCAGAGTGATAGTCGGGAATAAACTGCGCCATGTGTTTGATGGCGTTGTTCGTTCGCTCTTCTAACACTTCTTCTCTCCAGCCGTTACGGATCTTCGAGAGTAAAGGCATAGGCAGTTCAGGTTGAGCAGATGAGTTCGTGCTCTCCACTAAACCATCTTCAAACAGCGTGATTCCTTTTGTCATACCATGAAGTTGAAAGTAACCATCGCCATAAGGCGTCAATTGAGCCATTCCTTTATCGGTTCCACGCGGGCCATGAAAAATAACTTCTGGCCATTGTTGTTGACAGTCTGCCCACCTCGTAACGTAAGCGGCTTTAAACTCCACCAACCTGTCTCGCTTGGCACCAACTGTGTTGTCAATTGAGCCTGTTTCAAAGCCACACGCGTTAACCAAGTAGTCGCATGTCATAAGGTAATCGATACCTTCACGTTCATAGCCAAGTTGCCAGTGTTCCCCCATCCAATCGGCTTGCTTGAACGTTGCTTGTGTGAAGACTGAAGCATTAGGAAGCGTATCTAGTGTTAAGTTGGCAATTGCAGCGAGGCGAAAAACACTCCAACCATATTCTTGAACTGCGACAACAGGATACTTTAGCGCTTCAAGATCAGCATGTTGAGCAAAAGGAATGCACCACTCATCGAAGTTTGTAGGATGACTTGGTTGAGTACGTTGCGCGAGAGCTTCTAGCTCCGCTTTTGAATACAGTTTGTAGTATTCGCTTGGCTCGCCGAGCACTTTATTATTCTCATCTTTATCAACGAGCGTCTGATAAGCACTTTTCACAACCTCTAATCGCGGAATTAGTGTGGATGGGTCTCCACCATCGGAATGAGGAACCGCGATGATTGTCGGACGAATATTCAGTGAAAGCGGATACAGGCGAACAGTATCAATAGATTGTGCTAACAAGTCTAAGCATTGTTGCTCGGAAATCTCTCGATATAAATTACCACCAGCATGCAAATGACAAATGGGTGGACCATTTACTAGTGATACGCCCTTCTCTATTACGGAAACTTTAAAACCCAGCTCCGCAAAATGAATTGCTGCTGTTGCACCTGCTACACCGCCACCAACAACAGCGATATGCTTATCTTTATAACTTGGAAACTCAGACTTCATTGCTTCACTAAAAATTTTATAAGGAAAATTCTTTACTAACGGTGGATTCTACTCGTGTTTGGACTTGATTAAAATCACAAAAAGTTCATGGGTTTGCGAAATATCCAACAGCGCCTGTAAAGTGCATTAAAGTAGAAAAAATTTGCGAAAAAGTACTTGACGACATGGTTAAGAAGACACTTTTTTGTGTCTATGTGAATAAGAATTTCACTGTAAGACCCATGGCGCAAAGCCTGCAGAAACACCCCACTTTTTACACCATTTAGTTATCCCAAAAGTTATCCACTGTTTTTGTGGATAACTAAAATAAAAGTGTCATGGAGTGTTCCAAATTTGATAACACTCGCTGCGATTAAGTGTTTACTGGCGTTAACAATCTTTTCAACAAACTCATCACTACAAGTGCCAACGTAACAAATGTTGCAAGCGGTAAAGCTATCCACAATTCGGGGTGAATTTGTGCATTGAGATCGAATCCATATGTCATGACTGCGGCCACACAAACTTCCGCAGCGAATACCGCAACACCACTAGCAATCAACGCCATAATTCCGTACTCGGCCCACAGGGTTGTGTTGATCCGTTTCTTACTTGAACCTAATGTGCGATACAAACGAATCTCTTGTTGGCGTTGGGACAAGCTTAACCTCAGTAGCGTAAAGATGAGCAGCAGACCAGCAACAACGCCTAAAAGAGCAAGGATGGTGATTGCTGATACGATTTGCTGAATCAAAGCCTGAATTTTCTCGCCCATAGTTCGGATATCTAAAACAGAGACCGTTGGGTGAGCACGTGACATTGACGTCAACAACGCTTCATTTCCTTCTTCAATCCTATAACTGATGAGGTAAGAACCAGGTAAATTAGCCATCACGTCAGATGAGAAAATAAAATAAAAGTTAGGCTTCATGTCACGCCATTCGACATAACGGATGGTATCTACTACTGCATCGTAATTCTGACTGTTTATTACAAAGCGCAGCGTATCACCGAGTTTGATGCCTAAGTCATTTGCTACATCCGCTTCTACAGATACACTCCCTTTGTTTGTCCATTCACCCGAAAGCACATCATTATATTCTGGTAGGGTATCTCCCCATGTCAGGTTTAGCTCTCGACGTATCGCGTCAGAACCTTCTCCTTCGTAATCAATCTCTTTGACGTTTTGACCGTTAATCTCTGTTAGTCGTCCACGAATTATTGGATAAGCTTGTGACCGCGTAACTCCATTTTTATCTAGGGTTTCTAGGTAGTTATCGAGCTCATAATCACCAATGTTCAAAGCGAACACATTTGGCGCGTCTGCAGGTAAGGTTCTCTCCCAATCCGCGAGAATATCGCTGCGCACAAGCCAAATGATAGACAGCAACATCAAAGATAATGCCAAAGCACCAAACTGTAGGCCGCTGGTTACTGGCGTCCGGTTGATACGACTCAACGCAAGCTTCATTGCAGGATGGGTTGACACACGTGCAAACAGCTTTGTGAGTATGACGCTAACTGCTGCGAGTACCACAAACAGTACCGCTATACCAGTGAGCACGATCCAAACTAAGGTGTTATCTGCATACAGTAAAAGCAATGGAACAACGGGAACTAGAACAAGTAACATTCGCTTCCAAGAACGTTGCGCTTTACCCTGCTGTAGCACTTCTAACGCGGGAGTTTTAATCAAGCCTAACAATGGTATACCGAGAGCAGGCACCGTAATCAAGACTGCTGAGATAAATGCCACCAAAAATGGTGTGACACCGTAACCAGGGAGTGGATCGGGTAATAAGTCTTTGAGTGGAATGCGTAATAAATATTCCAGCCCGCTCCCTAACAATAGACCGACGACACTGGCACTAATGAGAAGGATTGTGACTTGAATAAATAACCACTTTTCAATCCATCGGCGACTCGCACCAAGACTTTTCAACATCGCGATAGTTTGTGTCCGGCTGTTCACGTAATTTTGACAAGTAAGAACCAATGTTGTCGCTGCCATAATGATGACAATCGCTACGGTCAACGACAGATACTGCGTCGTGCGTTCAAAAACCTCATTACTACGACTGGCAGTATCTTGCGTGCGCCAGCGATCGCTCGGAGAAAGCTGCGTATCATCTTGTAAGCTCTTTAGTGTTTTATCATCGGCTTGTAAAAACAGACGGTATTGAACTCGGCTCCCAACTTGAATTGCTCCTGTTTTATCTACGTCACTTTGATGAATGTATGCAGAAGGCATTTGCTGAAATGGATTAAAGCTCAAGCCAGGTTCCATCAATACTGCGCCTGATACAGTAAACTCGGCATCGCCTATCGTGACGCTGTCACCTGAGTTTACGTTTAGTTGAGTCATAATCCGCTCATCAAGCCAGAGTTGGTTCTCTTTAACGCGACCGGCCGGATTATTTTCAAGAACGAGCTCTCCCATTAAAGGGTAATTATCATCCACCGCCCTTACAGAAATAAGCTGCATACCATTATCGCTAAATGCCATAGTGGCAAATCGCGTCATCATCGAACGTTCAAGGTTTTCAGTCGAGGTTAACAACGTGTCCGGAATGGGATTAGCAGACACAAACACCGCATCTGCCGTTAATGCATCCTTCCCCTGCTTGACGATCACCTGCTCCATTCGTTCTGCTAATGCAGAAAGCGCAAAGATACTCGCAATCACGAGAATAAGAGCAACGCTAATAGGCCAAAGATTCCCCTGCCTTATTTCGCCGAAACTCCAACGTATCAAACTTTTATTCGACGAGTGCTGTGTTGTACTATTTTGCTCTGTGGATGTTGCTTCACTTGATGATACTGCAGACATTATATCTCCTCCTTAAGCTCACCCGCCTCCATACGATAGATACGGTCACATCGGCTTGCTAGATGACCATCGTGTGTTACTAAAATCAGAGTTGTCCCGTGCTGTTCATTAAGATCGAATAGCAGCTCAATCACTTTGTCTGCGGTTTGATGGTCAAGATTGCCGGTAGGCTCGTCTGCGAACAACAGCTCAGGCTGTGTCATAAATGCACGCGCTAGCGCAACTCGCTGTTGTTCACCACCAGATAACTGGCTTGGTAAATGGTCGACACGTTTTTCCAATCCAACAGCAGCTAACAATTCCGCTGCTCTTGCTTCATCTTCGGCTTCACCACGTAAAAGACAAGGAAGCGTGACATTACGTAATGCACTCAAACTCGGGATTAACAGGAAACTTTGGAAAACGAAACCTAAAGAGTCAGCCCGAATTTTCGCACGTGCTTCATCGTCCAGTTTTGATAATTCATGACCTAATAAAGTAATTTCGCCTGATGTCGGCGTATCAAGACCAGCTAGCAACGTCATCAATGTTGACTTACCTGCACCGGAAGTTCCGACGATGGCGATTTTTTCTCCTTTTCGGATGTCAACATTTACGTCTTTGAGGATTGTTAATTGTTCTTGATTAGTAGAGACTTGTTTAGAAACCAAATTGGCTTGAACAATAGGTGCATTAAGTACAGGTGTTTGCATGATTCGTATACTTTCCTTAGTTCTATTTTTTTGTTTTTCCGCTACTTCACATGCGAGCGAAAAGCTACTTGTCTTGGGTGATAGCTTGAGTGCAGGCTATCAGATGCCGATCGAAGAGAGTTGGCCTAGCTTACTCCCTGATGCGTTGTCAGAACATGGTCAAGATGTAACAGTTATTAATGCCAGCATTTCTGGCGATACAACCGGCAATGGCTTAGCACGGTTACCTCAGTTGCTAACTCAGCATAGCCCTGACATGGTACTTATTGAGTTAGGTGCCAACGATGGCCTAAGAGGCTTCCCTCCTAAACTTATTACGTCGAATCTTTCAAAAATGATTACCATGATAAAAGATTCTGGTGCGGACGTTGTCATGATGCAAATTCGGGTTCCACCTAATTATGGTAAGCGCTATAGCGATATGTTTTACGATATCTACCCTAAGCTTGCACAGCATCAACAAGTTGCCTTGATGCCATTCTTCTTAGAGCATGTTGTCACCAAACCAGAATGGATGATGGATGATGGCCTTCACCCAAAACCAGATGCACAACCTTGGATCGCTGATTTCGTTGCTCAAGAATTAATTAAACATCTCTAATTTTAATGGTCTAGCTCAATAAGTTTTACGTAACTTTACGTTAATCTATTTTCAATTCCACTCATCGAGGATAGATAACAACATGCGAATAGAACCGTTAATTCAAGGTGTTGTTGCTCGCTCTGCGCACCCCAAAGGGTGTCATGCATCTATTAAAGAGCAAATTGAATACGTAAAGCACGCCCCACAGATCAAAAAAGGCCCAAAACGGGTTTTGATTATTGGTGCCTCCTCTGGTTTCGGCCTAGCGGCACGAATAGCCCTAACGTTCGGTGGCGCTAACGCCGATACCATTGGCGTCTCATTTGAGCGTGGCCCTTCAGAGAAAGGGGTTGGGAGTGCGGGTTGGTATAACAACGTCTTTTTTAAGCAAGAAGCAAATCAAGCCGGGCGTACCGCAATAAATATTGTTGGCGATGCATTCTCTGGTTCGGTGCGCAATCAAGTGATTGAAGCCATTGAAACGTACTTTGAGGGTGAAGTTGACTTAGTCATCTATAGCTTGGCAACCGGTGTTCGACCTAAACCTGAATCTGATGAGTTTTGGCGCAGTGTCATTAAACCTATTGGTGAACCTGTCACTGGCGCTTCTATCATGCTGGAGAACGATAAGTGGATAGAAACCACCTTAACGCCTGCAACAGAAGAGGAAGCCAATGCCACCATTAAAGTAATGGGCGGCGAAGACTGGGAAAGCTGGATTGACACACTCATCAATAACGACTCTATCGCAAACGGCTGCAAAACCATCGCCTTTTCTTACATGGGCCCTGACATCACGCACCCAATTTATCTCGATGGTACGTTAGGTCGAGCGAAAATCGATTTACACCAAACCAGTCATTCATTAAACCTCAAACTCGCCAACTTTGACGGCGGTGCTTACACAACCGTGTGTAAGGCGTTGGTGACGAAAGCCAGTGTATTCATCCCTGCGCTAAGTCCCTACCTGTTAGCGCTTTATCGAGTGATGAAGGAAAAAGGTACTCACGAACGCTGTATTGAACAAATGCAGCGACTGTTTACTACGAAGTTATACGATCAAGAGAAAGTGCCAGTTGACGGCGAACGCTTGATTCGAATAGATGACTTGGAACTTGAACCGCAAGTTCAACAAGAAGTCCACGCTCTTTTAGAACAGATGAATGCTGAAAACTTTAAAGAGATTGGTGATTACCAAGGTTTTAAAGATGAGTTTATGAAGCTCAATGGCTTTAACTTTGAGGATGTCGACTATTCGCAAGACATTTCTATTGAATCGTTAATGTCGCTTAAGCCTTGATGCTTGTTATCTGTTTCAAGGATGAGATATGTGACAACTATTCCTAGTCCTGAACACTTTTCAGGACTTTTTTTTGTTTCGAGCCCTAGCCACCCTATACTTAATTAAAAAGCGAGAACAAAATAGAGCAGTCTGCATTTTTAATTCACAGGAAGTGAAACCACGTAAAGGATGACCTATATGGGGAGATTGCAAACATTAGACTACGAAATCCCTGAGTCTATGCGAAGAAGTTGGCAGGAAATCGTCAACTTACTGGCTCAAATAACACACGTACCCACCACATTAATTATGCGTATCCATCCGGATCGCATAGAAGTAAATACATCTAGCGAAACTCTAGGTAATCCTTATCGTACTGGCGATGCAGAGCTGCTTGGTAACGGTTTGTATTGCGAGCAAGTTATAGAACAGAAAGGCGAGCTTGTAATCCCCAATGCGCTTGAAGATGAAGAATGGCAAAATAACCCAGACATCAAACTAGGCATGATTTCTTATTGCGGCTTACCGCTATTCTGGCCAAATGGGGAAACATTTGGAACAATCTGTATGCTTGACTCTGAGAGAAACGAGTACAACGATAGTTACCGTCAGTTGCTTGAAACTTTCAAAGATTCAATCGAAGCACAGCTTTCAGTTGTGTACCAACAACATAAACTTCAGCGACTTAACACCGAGCTAAAGAGTCGAATTGAAAATCGTACCACGGATTTAGCCCAGTTAAGTTACTCCTTAACACAAGAAATTGATCGCCGTAAAGCCGCGGAAAAACAAGTGAGCTACCAAAAAACACATGATCAGGGAACTGGGTTTCTAAATCGCTCTGCACTTGAGAACATTGTCCAATACACCTTACAGTCCCTTGATAGTGATCAGCAATCGCTTGTGGTCATCAACATTGGTTTTAGTAACGCTCGCAGTATTCAGACCAGGCACGGGTTCGAGGTCTTTGACAACATTTTAAAAGAATTTCACTCCAGATTAACCAGACACGGTGCTAGCGGATTTATCACTGGTAGACCAAGTTCGAATGACATGGTTTTATTGATTTGGGGAGAGGATATTGAAGCTCGGTTAAATCAACTATTAGATGATATCACTAAAATTAGCGTAGATGGATTTGTCTTCAACAAAACAGAAATACATTTGCACACGTATATCGGTATAGTTCAAGCTTACAAAGATTGCAGCAATGCTAAGCGTATCCTTCAACATGCATGTTACGCGATGCTTCTATGTAAAGAATCCGGCGAACCTTTTAGTTATTTTAGAGAAAATCATTCGGCGGATCTCAATAGTCACAATGAACTGGAAAGTTACCTTTTACAAGCAGTGCGTAACGACGATTTAGTGTTGTACTTTCAACCTCAAGTAGACTCCAAAACACGTAAATGGATTGGCGCAGAAGCCTTGCTTCGCTGGAGACATCCAATACTTGGCGACGTTTCCAACGAAGCATTGATACATATGGCCGAACAAAACGGGCTTATCTTTGAAGTTGGCTCTTTTGTTCTGCGTACCGCGATAGACAAAGCGAAACAATGGTCTGAGTTAATCGATAACTTCAAAATTGCCGTCAACGTTTCTCCCATTCAATTACAAAACGTAAATTTTGCAGAACAAGTGCAACACCTACTCGACACTTTCCATTTGCCAGCACACTTTCTCGAACTCGAAGTAACCGAGAGCGCTCTAATTGCTGATGAAATAGTAGCACGCACAACGTTAAATAAGTTGCATAAACTAGGTGTGACATTGTCACTTGATGACTTTGGTACAGGATATGCTTCGTTCAGCTATTTAAAGAAATATCCGTTTGATGCCATCAAAATTGATAAAAGCTTCGTCCAGCAAATGGAAAAGTCAGATGATGATCGCGAGATCATTTGTTCAATCATACACATTGCAAAAAAACTGGAACTCCAAGTAGTGATCGAGGGCATTGAATCCCACCAACAAGAGCAGTTTCTTATTGGTGAGGGTTGTGATATCGGACAAGGTTTTCTTTATGGTAAACCTATGCCTTGTAATGAATTTGAGCAAAGTTTGTTTAATCAGCGCCTTTCTGGCGGGCAATACGCCTACTCTTCCTAAGCATTCTCTTTACTATGAGGGCGGTGGTTTCTATAATCGCCGCCCGCTTCTATTAAAAGGCCAATATCTTCATGGATCAGTTGACTGCCACGCTTAAGAAAATTGAAAAGCAGAACTACCGAGCTTATCAGCAAATCAAAGGTCAATACGACTTCACTGATTTCACTTTGTTTGTCGATCATGTACAGGGTGACCCTTATGCATCGGCGTCACGTTTTCGTGCGACTCGCGCATGGTCTTTGACTGGTCTTGAGTGGCTAAGAGACGAGTCTCCTGCATTTCAAAGAGGTGCACGTGATTTTATTGCGCGTAGTTTTGAACAGTTTGCTAAACAAGAAAACTCAGTATCAATTTCACTGACAGGCCAAACTGTACTGGATAGCACCGCGGTGTTGTTTACTGAAGAAGGTATTGAACTGCGTTTTCGAGTTAACTTACCGGCTGAAGGTCGTTCAGTATTGGGGAAAAAAGCCAACAACATACTGACTTTCCACCTGCCTAAGTTTATCCGTCGAGCAACTTTAGAGCGTGAACTCGACAAAGCCGCTTTAATTAAGCACTGCCAAGTTGTTGAAGACCAAGATGCCCTGCGAGAACAGTTAGAGGCCAATAACTTAGTCGCGTTTGTCGCAAACGGCAGTATTCTTCCTCGAATTGCAGGTAATTGCGACCTTCCAATGAAAGAAGCCGTTGAGTTTAAAGCCCCTGAATCTCTACAAGCCACTTTACATGCGCCAAACAAGGGCCATGTCACAGGATTAGGAATTCCAAAAGGTATCACACTGATCGTAGGTGGCGGCTTCCACGGTAAATCTACCTTATTAAATGCAATAGAGCGTTCAATTTACGATCATATTCCAGGAGATGGCCGCGAATACATTGTTGCCGATAACAAGGCTATGAAGATTCGTGCCGAAGATGGCCGATGCGTACACCACTTGAACCTGTCGAACTACATCAACCATTTACCGATGGGTAAAGATACGGCGGACTTTTCTACTCAAGACGCATCAGGCTCAACGTCGCAAGCCGCTTGGCTTCAAGAGTCTATTGAAGCGGGTGCAAGCACATTATTGATTGATGAAGATACTTCTGCTACCAACTTCATGATTAGAGATGAGCGTATGCAGGCATTGGTGGCAAAAGGTGATGAGCCAATTACTCCTCTCGTCGACCGCATTGGTCAATTACGAGATGATCTTGATATCTCTACCATTATCGTTATGGGTGGGTCGGGCGACTACTTAGACGTTGCCGATACCGTCATTCAAATGCACGACTACCAAGCCGTTGATGTGACTGAAAAAGCGAAAGAAGTTATCGCTCAGCACCCTACTCAACGCCATAACGAGTCAGAAGAACGTTTACAGACCTTCCCACCTCGAGCACTGAACCGCGTTGCGTTGATGAATATTCTGACTGACGGCAAGTTCCGTGTGAATGCGAAAGGCAAAGAGTCACTTCGATTTGGTAAAGAGTTTACTGATCTTAGCGCTTTGGAACAGATAGAGTCAGCCGATGAAGTCAACACAATTGGCTGGTTATGGTTCCAAATTGCTCAACTTCCAGGTTGGTGTAATCATCCGGCGAAGGAGATTGAAGAAATGCTGTCTGGTGAGTGGCATGCCGCTCTTCCTAAACAAGGCGACTTAGCCAAACCACGCACACTAGACGTTATGGCTGCCCTCAACCGCATGCGAAAATCTCAGTTTAAGTCATCATGCTAGTTTTGATACGCTGACAGAGACAGTTCAATCAAAAGGCAGCTATAGTTAGCTGCCTTCCTTTATCTTTATTCTTAGCGAATCATTCGTTTCTCAGTACATTCCACGCTTCACAAAGAACTCTAAATCTTTCTGCATCGCCATTTTCTCGATCAGGATGCCAACGAAGCGCGAGTTTTCGCCATTGTTTTCTAATTTCCGCAGGCGTAGCGTCAGTGTTAAGTTCAAATAGTGACAGTGCCTTTGTCTTATCTACGCTGGCTACTGACGAACCACCGATGAACTTTTGATAAGTTGTCCAAAATTCATTCAACAGTCGACGCACTTCATCTTCGTCCGCTTCGTAATTGCGCCAATCTAAGTAATACTCACGCAAAGGATCATGAATATCGATCTTATGCCTCAAAGCTTCCATCGAAGACATGAGCTGAATATCCATGGCTTCGACTTGAAGCCAGCTATCCGGATACAGAGTGTCTTGCAGTTGATATAATGCATTCATGATCAGGAAGTTTCTTTTGAATAAATCCTTATCGGGAGAGTCGTCCAGCTTTGAAATATAACCTTGTTCACCCAACGAGCTTGCCAAGGTGTGCACTTTCCAATTAGAGGGCTGTTTTCTCAGAATTTCTAACATTGGCCAAAGCAGCGGATTTTCTATTGCATGAGGCTCAATACTATTGACAGTACGTTGTCCTTCCATTCATCCTCTCTGACACGAGTTTAGGGCCCCATTCACGGCACAAAAAACATAGTTTCCACTTTGTAGCATAAATGCAAAAAGGCCGATAGTCATTCACCATCGGCCTTTGTAAGGAAATCACGTAAAGGTTAAATAACCCCTAGCTCACGTAAACGTTCCATAAGGTAGCTATGTGCAGTGTAGCGCTCAGATAACACCACTTCCGGCTTTGGATGCAGGAACAACGGTAATGAGATACGTGACTTTTCTTGACGGCCACCCGTAGGGTTGATTACACGGTGAGTCGTTGAAGGGAAATAACCACCTGACGCTTCTTGAAGCATATCACCAATGTTGATGATTAAGTTCCCGAAGTCACATGGTACATCGATCCAATCACCCTCTTTACTCTTTACTTGCAGTCCAGGTTCATTAGCAGCAGGCAAAACCGTTAACAGGTTAATGTCTTCATGCGCAGCAGCACGAATAGCGCCTGGCTCTTCTTCGCCTGTCATCGGTGGGTAGTGAAGCACGCGTAGTAATGTTTTGTCACTGTTATTGATCATTTCTGACAACGCGATAGAGAACTTCTCTTGAACGTCCTTAGGTGCGTACGCTTCAACCCAACCTAATAGCTCTTGAGCAAATGCATTGGCACGCTCGTAGTACTCTAAGATTTCAGCTTTAAGCTGCTCTGGGATCTGCCCCCAAGGGTAAACATGAAAGTACTCTTTGATGTCTTTCACTTTGTGCCCTTTCGCCACTTCAGACACAGAAGGTGGGAAGTAGCCATCTTGGGTGTCTACGTTAAAGTGAAAATCATTCTTTTGATCTGAACAGAAAAACTCATGCCAGTTTTTGTAAATTGACTCTACAAGCTCTTGTGGAATCGGGTGGTTTTTCAACACACCAAACCCCGTTTCTCGTAGAGAGGTAACGAACTGTTGAGCAGCATCGTCAGCAAGATAATCGACAGTTTCCAGTTTCATGGCTTTACTTCTTTTTTATTAGACTGAATCATGGATTCTATGGATGGGCATGTTGTAAATCAAACTTTAATGAAAAGTGCACGCGCAAACGTTTTAATGTTGAGCAGTTTGCCAATAAATCAACATTTTCAGTGATCAAAAAAACCATTAAAATATCAATTGCACACCGTTCAATTAAGTGCAATCATTAACACAATCTATGGAGTCCCACTGTAAGATAAATTGAAGGATCAAATAACTCTATGAAAAGCACCTCGACACTCTTAGGATTAACGATTTTTTATGCCATCGTGTTTTTATTTTCTGCGTTGGAACCTAACTCACGTGCAGTTTGGTTTGCGGAGATTATCCCAGCGATTGGTATTCTTGTTGCTATTTGGGCAATTTCGATTCGCTATCAGTTCAGTAATACGGCTTACTTTTTAATGTTCATCTGGCTCTGTTTGCACACTATCGGTGCGAAATATACGTTCTCCGAAGTGCCGTTTGACTGGTTTAACGACATGATTGGTTCAGAGCGAAATAATTTTGATCGCGTTGCGCACTTTTCAATTGGCCTTTACGCATATCCGATCGCTGAATACTTGATAAACAAAAAACGGTTCAACAAAGCGTTTTCTTGCTGGTTTGCTTTGTTTGCTATCATGTCACTTGCTGCTGGCTATGAGATTATCGAATGGTGGTATGCGGAGTTGGCTGGTGGCGATGAGGGAATTGCCTTTCTGGGCTCGCAGGGTGACATATGGGACGCCCAGAAAGATATGTTGTGCGATACCGTTGGTGCAGTGTTGTCGTTATTCTTAATGTCGGCTCAACGTCGATTCTCTCAACCATTCTAAATAAGGGTTAAACCCTTCAACAATTGGAACCTGTACGATTTGAGCGACCTCGTATTCGTGCAGGTTTTCTATTTTCTCTTCCACCAATTCATAGAGCTCTCGACGAGTTTTGATCACCAGCAACCATTCGTTGTCAGTACAAATCTCCCCTTTCCACACATAGTGACTTTCAATAGGCATCGTTTGAATACACGCGGCTAATTGGGCATCTAGCAAACCTTTAATGATCTGATCTCGATTTTTTTCGTTGCTGGTTGTGCTTAACACCATGCAGTAGTCATGTTTTATACTCATTTTCTAGCCCTTCATTATTTCATTGTCACTTTGCCGCCAATCATTTTGTAAGCAGGCGTTCCTCTCACTAGGGTATCTCTTGCAAATTCTTGCCCGCAACTGGGACAGATGCATGGGGTTTGTGTGAAATCGTCAACAATGCGCTCTTTGAAGCACTTGACCAGTGCGCCTTTTCCGCCTTTACGGTACTTAAATAGTTGAGTTTTACACTTTGAGCAATAGATATCGACGGTTTTCGTCGGCTGCTTCTTATTCGGTTTCGCCATGGTTACTTTCTATATCCGGTTTGACCCATACATTATTAAAATCAAACCAACCTAAGGCATTACACTTTGCATTTTGTAACGCACCGCTGTGGTCTTTATTCACGCCTAGCCAACAGTGAAACATAGGAATCACCTGACAGCTTTTTACTAACTGTCGTCCTAGCTCACGCGCAGGAAAGTCTGTGTGCATCCCAGCACGCCATTGATCGACAAGTTTAGCCCATTCACTAAAATCGTAACCTGAACTGAACTTCTCAATATCACTGTAATCCAGGAGCCAGCCCGCCAACGCGTCATTTCGGTTCGTTGCAATGCCCATAGCTTTCACCCAGATATCCACTTCCTCCGGTGCGGGCGGTTGAGAATCATAACGAATAAACTCAACCTCTATACCGTGCGGTTTTAAGAGTGTCTTGATGGCCTTGGCAACTACTGGAAACATCGGATGCTTTTTCTGATACGCTACGGAAATTACCTTATTAGCCTGTGGTACGCTGCCCGCTTCTGCTGGCCTAAGATCAATCCAACCGGGCTTAAGGCCAAAGGCTTGCAATACTCCCAGTTCCATCACTTTATCTTGTGGGACATGCGCGTAAATCTGGTGACTGTTGAGGGTTTGCGAGAGGAACTCTGCCCAACGTGGATCTTTTGCAATCCCAGTGTTTTTGTTTAGTAATAGGAATGTACAGCCAGGGTCCAGCTCGACTTCATCGGATGAACCTTGTTTATCCATCTTCGGCTTTGACAGGCTTGGATAAACCATTGAGGAATAGGCTTCATCGATTACCCACACCTCCACTTGGTCAAGTAAAGGGCGAAAACCAAAGTAGCCATCAAAAGCAGTCAAAATAAGACGCTTATCATCATTCATTTTAACTTGGAACGGCCCTGTCCCTATCGGTTGTCTATCGAAGCTTTCAGAACGCAAAGCACTCGGTAGCAAAATTTTTGCTTGCGACTCACTCAGAGCCAGAGGAAGGTAGCGATCAGGACGGACGAGCTCAATATCAACGGTCCACTCTTGTGGTGAAGACACCCGCTTTATGTGAGAAAACAAGTTCAAGCTATTTAACGCAAGCACACTTTCAAGAACACAACTGGTTGTTAACGGTTCACCGTTATGAAAGCGTACTCCACGACGAAGATAAAAACGCCAATGTGTATCAGAAATTGCTTCCCACGTGTGGGCTAAATCTGGTTGAAGTTGTTCATTTTCATCAAGGCGAGTGAGTCCGCTAAAAATTTGTCTGGCGATGTGCTGTTCAGAACGCCGCATCGGTTTCTGCGGGTTTAACATCGACAATGGTCGATAATAAGGCAAACGCACGACCTGCTCGCCCTGTCGATGCTGAAGCCCTAAATAACCTTGGATAACCTGCGTCAATCGTGCCGCATCGTTATCAAGCGCATCTAGAGCCTGACCGATTTTCCCTTCATCGAGATAACGCCTGGCGAGGTTTTCGCTGACATCGCTTCGATTACGTTTAAAAACGAGTTTCGAAAGTTTTCCTCGACCCGCTGCCGGATGCCACTCAATCCAGCCCTCTTCTTCAAGTTTATTTAGAACAATACGAGCATTACGACGTGTACAAAACAACGCTTCGGTGATGTCTTCGAGCTGAACGTCCGTATCGTGACCGGAAAATTTTTCAAACAGTGTTTCGAACTGAACACGTAAACGAGGGCTACTCATAAAGAGGAAATTCTTATCTTGTTGTCGATAAGCTAAGTTTCCTCATTTTTACCAAAAAGTGCAAACATCACACTATAGATTATTGAATATCGATACCAATTTCTCGCGAAAGTTCAGCCAGTTGTTCCTCGTTGTCCAGCTTGATAGACCATTTGCACTCTGCTCCATGAGATAAAACAACGTTCGCTCCTCTACCCAGCAACTGAATTGCATCGGTTTGCGCTTGCAAGGTTACCATTGCACTACCGGAGAGCTTAATCACTATTTCACGCTGGGTTGCAATGATTTTTCCTAATGAAAACTCAATCACCATCTTAGTTTATACCGACTTTGTTTTGTGTTGTTTCACAGCGATGGTCAAGCGACTGGTACACACTAAACGGCCTCGCTCATCAGTGATATCGATTTGCCACACTTGCGTTGAAATACCCAGATGAAGCGGTTTTGCCGTACCAATCACATGACCACTTCGCATGGCTCGCACATGGTTCGCGTTAATATCTAAACCGACGCAGTAGCTGCCCTCATCGACAGAGAAGTTTGCAGCCAATGAGCCTAATGTTTCTGCGAGCACGACTGATGCACCACCGTGAAGCATTCCTAAAGGTTGATGAGTAAAGCTGCATACGGGCATGGTTGCTGTAAGGGAGTCGTCAGTGAAATCTGTATATTTAATTTGTAGGTGCTCGATCAGGGTATTTTTTGACGTGGCATTCAGAATCTCTATGCTTACGGGCTTTTTCCATATACTCATTGTTTTACTCTTAGTTTCACAAACTGGTTTGTTAGGTTGTAACGATGTGCTAGGAAGCTAGCATAGACGCTACTTGGGCATAACTTCAAGACGTAACATCTCACCCTCTTTATTAATCAGATGAATAACTTGATCCATGCATCATGTTACTATTTGGGTATATACTATTGCTTCAAAACAAAAAATTAAATGGAGCCTGTTATGAAGGTATGGATGAAAGCCTCTGCTCTTTTAACTATCGCGGGTTTAACAGCGTGTAGCGCATCACCGACGGGTCGCAACCAGATCCTGATGTTTTCAGATCAGGAAATGTCATCGCTTGGCGCTAAATCTTTCGAACAAATGAAGAAAGATATCCCAATCAGCAAAGATCGCAAAACGAATGCCTACGTTCAATGCGTTGCCAAACACATCACTGACACCATTCCCGCTCAATCTGGATTTAAAGACTGGGAAGTCGTTGTTTTTGATAGTGAACAAGTCAATGCGTTTGCTCTACCAGGTGGGAAGATCGGCGTGTATACCGGGCTTTTAGATGTCGCGAAAAACCAAGATCAGTTGGCAACAGTTATTGGTCACGAAGTCGCTCACGTCCTCGCTGACCACAGTAATGAACGTCTTTCACAAAGTCAGTTAGCAAATGCCGGGTTGTCTCTAGCAAACGTTGCCATTGGAGCTTCCGAGTACAAACAGTATCAACAAATGACGATGGCGGCACTTGGTGTCGGTGTCCAATACGGTGTTATTTTGCCATACGGTCGTACTCAGGAATCTGAGGCTGATATTGTCGGGCTGGAATTCATGGCAAAAGCAGGTTTCGACCCACGTCAAAGTGTCGATTTATGGAAAAATATGAGTGCTGCATCAGGTGGTTCTCAACCACCTGAATTCTTCTCAACCCACCCATCGCACAGTACGCGCATTAAAGATTTACAAGCAACCATAAATAAGCTGCCTGCGTATAACGCGAAAGCACCAAGATGTGGCTAATTCATTGCTACTATCGTCTACTACTTAAGCTTGCCAAGTAAATTACCACCTTCTAAAGAAGGTGGCTTTGTGTGAGCCCCCTAAAAGGGGGCCTTTGTTTAGTCCAGCGCCAATTGCTGCTGCTCTACTCGCTCTTGTTTCTCTTGATGTCTTACATATCGGCGTATTATTTCTTCATTGATTCCAACACTATCGACAAAATAGCCTCTTTGCCAAAAGTGATTACCCCAAAGCCTGTTCTTCCTAAGGTGAGGAAACTTGCTAAATAGCTTTAAGGCTATTTTGCCTTTCAATACCCCCATCAACTTGGATATCGAAAGCTTTGGTGGAACCTTTACAACTAAATGTACGTGGGAAGCTTGATTGTATCTACTCATGTTATTCGTCCTCTTTGACTTCTGGAAAAATCAAAGATGCATTTAGCATGAGTAGTTTTACAGGCAAAGCCGAAGCGGATGATAACCACCTACTGAAGTAGGTGGTTTAGGGCTGAAAATAAAAAAGCTCCCTAGGGAGCTTTTAATGATTCTAATCAAGTGCCCAATATCTGTAGCGGCAAACTTAACAAACTATCTCCGAGAGTGGCAAAATACCAGATGATAGAAACAAAACCTCCGACAGAGACCAAGTACCAAGCCAGTGAGAATAGCTGCCCATAACGGGTTAATGGCAATAAATGGCTTTGATGTCGAGCTCTCCATTCCATCACCACTTCCAACATTCCCATTAACAATAAAAACCCTAGCAACGTCAGACCGAAATAGTAACTGATAAAAATGCCCAATAAAGCGGTCGCAATACTGCCAGCTAACCCGACCCAAGTATTCATTGAGAAGGTAATACTTTTGAGCACATGGCCACCATCTAATGGTAAAATAGGCAGCAGATTAAATAGGTTTAGCAAGGCGTTAAACACAGCAAGCCCAGCGAAGATCACCTCACCAGTCATCCAATAAAGCAAAGTAAAAACAATACTAAGTACTAAACCGAAAAATGGTCCCATGATTGAGATAACCACATCCTGCCAGCGCGTGTTTATCTTTTCGTCACTTAGCGCCAAACCACCTAGGAATGGAATCAAATAGATCCCTTTGGTCTTCATTCCAAAATACTTCATCGCTCTAATGTGACCATATTCATGAAAAACCAAACAAGCGATCAACGCTAGCGCGAACTCGATGGAAAATAGCCAAGAATATGCAGCGAGACTTGCAGACGCTAACGCCACTTTAATAACTTTCGCACTTTTAAGTGCTTTCATCCCAAGAGATACGAGGCCTATTACACTTAAACGCTTTTCGGATGGTGGCGTAACTTCTGGCACTTGGCGCTCAATGTCTTTTTCATTTCGACAACCTTCATTGATGAGCTCACCGTTAATTGTGACCTTGTAACTCAATTCAAACGGTTGCCATGTTAAAGAACACTCTAAATGACAGTTCAGGATTTCCTCACCCGCAGAGAGCCTAAACTGGTGTAGACAAGTCTCTGCGGTATTGTCACTGGCATCGATTTGAGACACCAACGTATTATCCCAATATAACTGCTGCCACCCAGCCATCGATCCTTCGAGCCTTAGCGAACGACCTAAAAATTCAACATTCAGTAATTCCAATGCGGTTCCTATTGCGTCTATTGAATAACTACATAGCGAGCGCGAATTATGCCTGTGAAGTGAAGAAACAGCAAAGCGAGCTATCTCTTGATTTGATCGTTATTTAACTATAAAGCTCGCAAAACAATTCTGGTCGTACCATTCTCTTCAAAAATATAACGATAATACATGCCCTTACAAGCCATCGTTTGACCTATGCATCATATTTAAAACGCAAAATACGCTCAAACTTTGACAAGTTATTAAACATACAATTAACATTACATTTACATCACCGTTGTATTTCGCGTATTAACAATTGGTGTAAGTACCACACAACAATTACAAGGACTTCGGTCCAGCATTATGACACCCTAGGAGGGTCAAGGATGAACAAGAAGCACTGCTCTCTGCTTACAATTTCAATATTGTTTGCGTGTAATGCCCACTCAGCGGGCTTCCAGGTAGCTGAACATTCGGCATCTGGTCTTGGTCGAGCATTTTCAGGTGAAGGGGCTGTCGCAGACAATGCCAGCGTTCTTGCTCGTAACCCTGCAGCAATGACACTTTTCAAAGAAGCTCAATTTTCGGGCGCGTTATCTATCATCGACCCTGAAGTCGATGTGTACGACACTGTAAACAATGAACACGCGAAAGATGTCGCCCCTTTACAGATCGTGCCAGCAGGTTATTACATCAGTCCTATCAATGATAACTGGGCTTGGGGTATCGGTATGTTCACAACATACGGTGTTGCTACTGACTATCCAAATGATATTTCCGCAGGTGATATGGCGGGTGACACTTCCCTACTTTCAGTAAACATCAACCCTAATGTCGCTTACCGTATCAACGAGTCTTTCAGTGTCGGTGGTGGTATCAACCTCGTATACGCTGAAGCAGAGCTGACTCGCCACAAAGGCGCACTCGCCGGTATTTTAGGTGGTAATAAGTCCGATAACCTTGTCGGCATGGAAGGTGAAACTTTCGCTTGGGGTTGGAATGTCGGCGCTTTATTTGAGCTAAATGAAAACAACCGTTTTGGCTTTGGCTACCGCTCTAAGGTTGATCTAGATTTTGATGACGGTGAGTTTAGTAGTTACGACTCTGGTCGAGCTTCATCACCAAAAGTTGATGGCCGTTTAAAAATCTCTCTCCCTTCAATTATCGAATTATCGGCTTTCCATCAACTGAATGAACAATGGGCTGTACATTACGGCTGGCAACAAACCGACTGGAGCACATTTAAAGAACTAAAAGCGACCAGTAACGAATGTAATGACGGAGTATGTTTCTTTAAACCTGAGAAATATGAAGACAACAATCGCTACTCCATTGGTGCAACTTACATACTTAATACAGACTGGACATTCCGTGCAGGCTTTGCGTACGACGAACAAGCAGGTGAAGCGACATTGAGTATCCCTGACAGTGACCGTTTTTGGTACAGCGCGGGCCTAACTTACGCAATGAATGAGAATTTAACTTTCGATGCAGGCTTTGCACTTGTTAAGAGTAAGTCAGGCTCTTTCACTGAGACAAATGCTCTGGGTAAAGAGATTAAGTTTGACTCAGAAGGCACTGCTTACATCAGCGCGGTACAGATGAACTACACCTTCAAATAATGGGATTACGGAGTAAACCAATGAAACACACGTTTAAATTATCAATGCTTTGTTCTGCAATCCTTCTTGCTGGTTGTGGTGATGATACCTCCAGTTCTGGTACTTCCGACAAAGTTCAATTTGAAGATGAAGTCCAAGCATTGCTTGATCGCGAAACATCCATCAGTTTTACGCTTCAAGGAGCGAACGCAGATGTACCGGCACCGTCTTACTTATTAATGGACACAAGCGATGGTACGCTTGGTCTGCCAACTGATGGCGATGATGCTTTAACCAACCCTAGAGCCTCGATGAACACGATGGATGGATGGTCAACGTCTATGCCAATCGTTCTTAACTTCAATGGCGACGGTTTTGCAACGGGCATGCTGTCGTCTGGTGTTAAAGTCATCAAGATTAATCAACGCTTAACCGAGTGGGACCGCAAATCTAACCCAATCGAAGAAGAGCTTGTTCAGAACCAAGACTACGTAGTTCAAGCAAAAGGTAACTCTCTATACATCCAGTTCTTGGCTGCACTTGATGAGTCAAGCGAGTACATTTTTGCGGTCACACAAGATGTTACTGACGTGAATGGTGAGCCAATTGGTACATCAGCAAGTTATGCAACTGGTAAATCGAAAGAAATCGTTTATGAAACTGGCGACCTTGCTTCTGTTCAAGCAGTCACTCAGGCGGTTGAAGGCATTTTTGGTCTAGCTCAAGTTAATCCTAACGACATCGTTTACTCCTCATGGTTCAGTACCCAGTCTGTAGGTGATACGTTAGCGGCAGTCAAAGGAGTAACCGCTACTGGTTTTTCTACCGGCGCAAACACACTAAATACCGTTTACAAAAATGACTCAAACGAAGGTTCAGTAGACTTATCAACGGCCTACACAATAACGCTCGGTGAAACCCAAGACTTTAGCACTGCGCTAGACTCTGACGATGACTTTAGTAAATACATTAGCGATCTAGACGCAGCTAAAACGGCAATTAAAGGCCTTTACATGCAATCAGGTGCTGATGTAAGCGTGACACAAGGTGTGGTAAGACTGCCTCATTACCTGGAAAAAGGCGCAAGCTGGAACATGCAACCAATGGTATCTGCGATGCCAAGCCTAGCGAAGCTAAGCGCAGCATTAGCGGATCCGAACGAGCAAGCAAACATGGTTCAGCAGCTATCAACAGGCGTTTTTGCAAATGATCCTGTTGATGTGACAAAGCTTGCTACAGATCCTACAGAGCAGCTAAAACTTGTTGGAGCTAAGCTTACTCTTACCGATGGTACCCAGCTTGATAGTGAGCGTATTATTACTCGCTACTCGCCTGTTCCCGTAGTGAAATCGGTTGAAGATGTCGAAGTACTGGTCTTCACACCTAAATCTGGCGTCGCGACAGACGTTGTGATTTATCAACACGGCATCACCTCAGCGAAAGAGAATGCGTACGCGTTCGCGTTCAATATGGTAAAAGCAGGTGTGGCAGTTATCGCTATTGACTTACCTATTCATGGTACGCGCAGCTTAGATGAACAACGTTCCGCAAATGCGAATGTACTGGCTTATCTAAATCTTTCCAACTTAGCCGTTGCGCGTGACAACCTACGTCAGAGTGTTCTGGATGTGTTAGGTTTGCGCGCTAGCTTAGTAGTATCTGCTCAAGGCGGTCTTTTAGCTGGAGGTCCTCTGCAAGGCTTCAACCCAATGACGGGTTCAAAAGTCAAAATGCTAGGTCATTCACTTGGCGGTATTGTAGCTACATCTGCCGTCGCAGCAGCAAACAATACACTGGGCAGCCCTTCTGCGGATGCGCTGTACACCTTTAGTTCTGCATCAGTACAGAACTCTGGTGGACAAATTGGTAATTTGTTACTGGGTTCAGACAATTACGGCCCTCAGATCAAACATAACCTCGCTTATGCAGCATCAAAAGACTATGCGAATTACGCTGATGCATCATGTGCGGATCTAGAAGATAAAACATGTTACGAAGCTTTTGAGGCTGCGGCAACGGAAGCTCAAGTAGCAGCGCTAGAAGCAGGTTTTTCACAATTTATCTATGCAGCACAGACTACACTAGACACTGTCGATCCGTTCACAAACGCTTCAGATTTAGTGGCATCTGGTTCGCTAACGACACCATTCTTTATGACAGAAGTGGATGGCGATAGCACAGTACCAAACAGCGTTCCAAATGCACCATTCGCGGGTACTGAACCGCTCGCTAATAAGCTAGGGTTGAAGACTGTGAACAGTACGGACACTACTGTGAATGCAACTGCGAGCTTTGTACAGTTTAATGCTACTGCATCGCACAGTACTTTTGCTTCGCCAAATGGCACTTTGTCTGATATTGATCATCATGTAGAGATGCAGATGGAAAACACTGACTTCTTAATGGATGACGCATTAACAGGTGCCACTAACACTTCTGTTTTGAAGTAATCGCAACATCCTTCCTACCAAAGCCCAGTTTCTACTGGGCTTTTTCATTTCAATTCTATTCAAACCCACTCATATTTCCTCTGCTATAGTTAAATCGATGTCTTTGCCTAACTCACTTGTTTAAAAGGAAAACTCTATGCGCGTATTGACTGTTATTGCCACTGTATTACTTCTTTCTGCATGCGGAAGTAGCCAATATCTGATGTCGACAAATGAAGGGAAAATTATTACCTCTTACGGTAAACCAGACCTGAACGAGGAAACGGGTATGTACGAATATGAAGACATGGATGGTAAAGAAATGAGTATTTCAAAAGAGCAAATTGTCCAGATTGTCGAACGTTAACGACAGGCCCTCTGTAAATTAGAGGGCTATGTTCTAGCCACCCTCTCTCTACATTTACCTCTTTTAGGCTTGTAATCGTTGTAGAAATTGACACAACTAATTCATAAGCCAAAACAATTAATAGTGTCTTTTATACTTCCGTATTATTTATTTAGCGAATATTTTACATCTTCACCTTAATCAGGTTGGAGTATTGTAAAATCTAGTCTTTAATTCGCTAACACCCTTTTATTTCTCAGGATAAAGTGGATAATACCGCCACAAAATAACATTACTAAGGTGAGTCCTTATGTCTATTGAAGCTACTCTGCTTGCGCGCTGCGAGTCAAAATGTGAACTGTGTTCTTCTGAATCTCAACTAACTGCATACGCTGTCCCACCTCACGGTAATGTGACGGTTGATACTGCCATCATGGTTTGTGATAAGTGTCTGGGTGAGATCGATGAGCCAAAAGACATTAACCACTGGCGTTGTCTAAACGAAAGCATGTGGAGCCAGGTTCCTGCTGTACAAGTGACTGCATGGCGCCAACTCACTCGCCTAAACACAGAAAGCTGGGCTCAAGATGCTCTTGACATGATGTACATGGAAGAAGAGCAAATGAACTGGGCAATGAAAGGGATGTCTGCTGACGATAAAACGGTTGACTGTAACGGCACTGAACTTAAGAAAGGTGACGATGTAACAGTAATTAAAGACCTACCAGTAAAAGGCACTAACCAAGTAATCAAACAAGGTACAGTGATTCGTGGCATTAGCCTTGGCGATGATCCAAAGCTAGTTTCGGGTAAGGCAAATGGTGGTCAGTCGATGTACGTGATCGCAGAATACTGCCGCAAGAAGTAATATCGCACTTCAGTCATGTCAAAACGGGGCACCAATGGTGCCCCGTTTTTCTATACAACACTTAATCTACTCTCATGTCTACCTCCTCTAGAGTGTTTCTTTTCTAGGGCGTAGGTTGAGTAGGCATGTTTTACAAATAAAAAAATACCGGCTCATAGGCCGGTATTTCTTACATTATTTCAATATTAACGGTACATACCGATGTCTTTTTGAATATGTGCTGACAAGTCTTCTGCGTAGTAACTGCGTGGCGCAGTGTTATCTACAAATAGAATGTCCAGTAAGTGAGCAATCAGTCCTTTGAAGTTAACCGCGTAGGTTTTCTTATCCATAGAGGTTGGTAAAGCTACATTTGTCATTTGCATTGCTTGTGCCATGATTGCCTCTCTTTAAAAGCAGTAGTCTGTTTAGTTGGTTGTATATTAGTCAGTTTCTTATTGTTTAAGAAATGACAAATTTTACCCATTCAAATTAGAATTTCTAATAAAACAAACTCATTACAAAACTCAAAAATACAAATGAATAATAACGGCATAAATAATCACAATTGCTGTAATTACATTGAATAACTGAACATTACCTGCATAATCGCCCCTTAAGAAACAACATATATTTAACAATATTTTTCGTTATTTCTTTTGATTTTAGTGCTTACTTTATATTTTTTTGATTAGTAATATTAACGCTAGTTTGACGCTTCGCTTTATTTTTTAGGAGTGATGCCACCACTGCCGATGTCATCACAACAACTAAAAATGTGAGAGACCATGCTGTCGGAATCTCATATTCTGTTCCAACCAATAGCATTTTCACCCCGATAAACATCATGATTACTGATAATGCTGGTTTTAAGTACACAAACTTATCTAACATTGCTTGAAGAACAAAGTACAGCGATCGCAAACCCAATAATGCAAATACGTTCGCGGCTAAGACTAAAAATGGCTCTCGCGTTACCGCGAATATAGCTGGTATAGAATCCAATGCAAACATAACGTCCATTACTGCAATGACACCAACAACGATCAGCATCGGTGTTGCCACCCACTTACCAGCTTGCTTTAAGATTAAGTGATTTCCTTGGTAGTCATCTGTAACTGGCAATACCTTTCGAATCAACTGCTCCGGATATGGATTAACCTCTTCTGCTTCGCCTTTGTCGCGAGCTAGCTTAACACCTGTCCAAATAAGGAAAGCAGCAAATAAGTACAATACCCAGTGATACTGTGCAAGTAACTGAGCACCAACCGCAATCATGACAGCGCGTAAAACTAGCGCACCTATCACCCCCCAAAGCAATGCTCTCGGACGCAAATGCTCCGGCACACTGTATTGTGCAAAGATGATGGCAAACACAAACAAGTTATCCACGCTTAACGACTTCTCTAGTAAGTAACCAGTTAAGAATGAAATCGTTGCTTTGTCGTTCGTATAAGCGCTATGTGGCGCGTAAAAGTCCCAGAATAAATAAATAGAACCTGCAAAAACAAAGGCAAGCAAGAACCAAAAAACACTCCAAACGATGGCTTTTTTCATCGTGATAACGCCACCACGTGTTTGATAGATATCAAGCGTAACTAGAACAAGGGTAAATAAACCAAAAGCACCATACATCGCTAATGATTCTTGAAGAGGCACCGATTGGCTCAATTGGGTGGTACTTTTGATAAGAGACATATTTCCTCCCATGGCGGAAGGACTTCGTTTGGTGACCTTCCGCATACAATAACAACCAACAGCCACATAACGATTATGTGCTGCTAGTCAATGAATGCGTTGGTCTCGTTGAAGTGTTGATGTGAATAAACCACGTAACACCTTTACTTACCGGATAAGCTGATGCTTAACGAGATGACGATAAGTAAACTTGCGCTAACTACTCCCCAAACGCCGACATAATAACGCCGAGCGTCAGGCTTTCCAACAAAAAAACCTTGTCTTATCGAAATAAAATTCTTATCAAAAATCAGGAAGCACTATAAAAAGAAAGAAATGGATTCAACCACTGAACTTTAGTAAACAGACAAAAATCAGCAAATGGCTCAAGACAAACTCTTCATTGGTTAGAGCCCTAACGGGGAAGATAGATACAAAAAAGGAGCATTACTGCTCCCTTTTGTAACATCCACATTCTTAGCAATTCAAAAGCCGCTTAGAGGCACAAAGTAGACCAGTGTTGACCAAATTGCGATCCAGGCAACCACGACTGCCGTATCTGCCCAATCTTTATTCCACATACTGCCATCCTCATCAACCCATGTAGTAAGTGGAGAGCAGCAAAATGAATACCAGTATCTATTATCGACGTCGCTTTGTGTAAAGTTTGTGACTTTGATTCAAACAGTTTGGCTCATCGGTCAGGAGTTCAATAAAACAATCAGCCATGGACAAACTGGTCACACGCCCTTCTCCTTTCATCTCCTGCAATGCGTCGTACCCCTCTTTCCCTTTCATCGTATAGGCAGAAGAAGTCCCTCGATACCAAACATCATCTTGAACACCTACCCATTGTTTACCATCAAAAATCACTAATGATTGAACTCTTTCACCTTTTGGGGCATCTGCGTGGTACTCGAAGTTTAAATTGTAAGTGTACGGATAACTGCCAGATCCAGTGCCTTCTACGCCATTGTTGAGTGCATTATTTATCGCGCCTTCAAGTGCACGGCGAATAGCGCTGCCTTTTACATCGTAAAAGCCGATAGGAACGGCAAAAGGCAACAGCCGTCCGGCAATGTCTGCCACTGTAATGTTGCCAGGGTTCAAAGAGGTTCGCACGCCACCCGCATTATGAATTGCAAATTGAACGTCATATCCACGTTTGTTTAAACAGTGCAGAAATGATCGGGCAACGGAGGAAGCCAACTCACTCTCACCAAATTCATCGGGAATTCTCACATGACGCTTTTTGGTGTCAACACTAGCAATGACTTGTGACTGTAACTGCCTGACCTGAGGAATATATTTATCGCTCAGGATCGCTTGAGTTTCCGGGTGTTTCTTACAAACCACGACATTCGGTTGACCATGGATGAAGTCGCACGCGGTTTCGAATACACCTTGGTCGAGCTGTTGGTTTAGCGTCGAGTCCCAAAAAATACGTCGACCCAGCAACAGTTCATTTTGTCCACTCAACATCGTTGCTTTACCGTGTTCATCAAACTCAATGACACAGTGCCCCATTGTCAAAGCATGGAAACCCGCTTGCACCACATAGGTATCATTAATTTTGATACCGTAGGGATCGTCTTGTCCTAACCCTATTGATGAAAAATCACCTTGCAACCGGTGGCTGTGTCCACCAACAATTATTCCAATACCTGCAACTTGCTCAGCTAACTCTAAATCACCTTCATAACCTAAGTGGCTCAGAAGAATAATATTTTTTATACCTGATGAATGGATTTGTTTTACGGTCGCCTTGGCGGTTTCAATTGCTGAGTGAAAAGGCGTGTCTGCATCAGGGTTTGCGATGTCGCTCATTTTATCTATGGATAATCCGAAAATCGCGACCCGCTCACCATGGAATTCTTTAACAATGTATTGAGCGCTCTGTGTATCCGGTTGGTAACTATATACATCCTTGCAATCACTGATACGGTGAGGTTTTTTAAGTGATTCATTGGATAAATCCCAGTTGCCAGCAAGCAATGGGAACTGAGTACGTTGGCAAAACAATGCAACTGGCTCATTCCCCATATCTAATTCATGGTTACCTAACGCCATTGCATCAATCTTTAATGCGTTCAATAAGTCGGCATTGGCTTTGCCTTTAAATAGTGAGAAATACAGCGTGCCTTGGAAGCAATCTCCGGCATGGAGGAACAACATCCCATGACCTTGGCGCTGAGCATCATCTCTTAACTGCTCGACTCTGGTTGCGATACGAGAAAAGCCGCCAGCACTGACATAGGGTTCTAGCGTGAGTTCATTGTTTATCTTAAGCTTTAACTGTAATGACGTTGGTTCAAAGTAGGAATGTGTGTCATTGATGTGTGCCAGTTTGATTCTCACTGGCTTATGATTGTTATTCATCTTCATCTTCTCTTTTTTCATTCCTTATAATAATAAGAAGTGAATCATGACAGAATCATGAATTTTATG